>JAYVGG010000416.1:0-3444 GCA_043772475.1 Burkholderiales bacterium | reverse complement strand
GACTTAAAGCATTTTTAGTCGGCGTGGGCTAAATTAGGCGTGTCAGCGGGCTTACTGCTAAGGGTGCGCCGTGCTGCGAACACACTATAAAACGCGGGCACTACAAAAAGCGTGAGCAAAGTGCCAAGCGTCATTCCGCCCACAATCACCCAGCCAATTTGCTGGCGCGCTTCGGCACCCGCACCACTTGCGATTGCGAGCGGAAGCGCACCAAGTACGGTAGCACCGGTCGTCATCAAAATCGGCCGCAACCTGAGTACCGCGGATTCCACCACCGCATCGGTTACCGAGCGCCCTTCCTCTTGGAGTTGATTGGCGAATTCGACAATCAAGATACCGTGCTTGGTGATGAGCCCGACTAACGTGATGAGACCAATTTTTGAAAATACGTTGAGCGAGTTATTGGTGATCCAAAGCGCCAATAACGCACCCGCAATGGAGAGCGGCACGGTGAGCAAAATCACGAATGGGTCAGCGAAGCTTTCAAACTGTGCGGCCAGCACCAAGTAAATAAAGGCCAGCGCCAGGGCAAACGTGATGAGCAAGGTCGAGGCCCCCTCGCGGAGCTCACGCGATTGCCCGGACAAATCAGTTTGTACGTTGGGCAATGCGGTGGCTGCCGCGCTTTGCATGGCAGCCAGTGACTCACCGAGGCTGTAGCCAGACACCACTTCAGCGTTCACGGTGGCTGATCGGAGGCGATTAAAGTGATTCAAGTTTTTCGGTGAAACGCTTTCGCGTAGCGTGGTCAGGTTCGATAGCGGCACCATTTCACCACCACGTGAGCGCACGAAAATATCTTTGATTGCCGATGGCGTATCGCGGTCTACCCCCGCCACTTGCACGATCACGTCGTATTGCTCGCCTGCCGCCTTGTAGCGGGTCACGACGCGCCCGCCCAGCATGGTCTCAAGTGTGCGGCCTACGGTATCCACCGCAACGCCTAAGTCGCCTAATTTTTCACGGTTCACGCTCACGCGAATCTCCGGCTGATTTAAGCGAAGATCAGAATCAATATTGGCAAGCGATGGTTTTTTTCGCGCTTCCTCTTGCACGCGCTCGACCATGGTCGCTAATTCGGGGTAGGACGCCTGCGTCATGAGCACCAACTGCACCGGTTTATCGCGCCCCGCACCAAGGGCGGGCGGGGTCAGCGGAAAGGCGTTAATGCCAGCAATGGCGCGCAGTTTGGGGCGCATTTCATCCGCAATTTTGCTCGAATTTCGCGTCCGCTCGCTCCAGGGTTGCAAAATGCCGGCGGAGAATCCTGAGTCTGGGGTGGGGTTACCGGCGTTCACAAAAAACCGCGAAATTTCAGGTGTGGCTGCGTAGACTTTTTCGACCTGCTCGGCGTAGCCTGCCGTGTAGGCTACGGTGGAGCCCTCGGGTGCCGACATCGGGATAAAAATGACCCCACGATCTTCCGGTGGGGCGACCTCAGATTTCAAATTTAGGAAAAGCGGCACCGTGATGCAGGCGAACAGTAACCACAGCCCAAACGGCACCCAGCGGTGACGTAGCGAGGCGCGAAGCCAGCGCTGATAGGCTTCGCTTTGCCAGACAAAAAAACCTTCAATCGTCTCGTAAAGCTTGCTGTGCTTGGGCTCCCGGCGCAATAGCTGCGCGCACATCATGGGTGAAAGCGTGAGAGCAACAAAGCCAGACACCACCACGGCACCAGCAAGTGCCAAGGCAAATTCGGTGAAGAGGCGCTCGGTGCGGGTGGTGCCAAATGCGAGCGGCGCGTAGACTGCCGCGAGCGTGATTGTCATGGCCACAATTGCAAAGCCGATCTCGCGTGCGCCTGAGAGTGCCGCCTCACGCGGGGCTTTGCCTTTCTCGATATTGCGATAGATATTTTCCAGCACCACGATTGCGTCATCCACGACGAGCCCAATCGCTAACACCATCGCCAGTAAGGTCAAGACGTTAATCGTAAATCCGGCCGCGTAGAGCAAGGTGAAGGTGCCGATGAGCGAAACTGGAATCGTGACTAACGGGATCAAGGTCGCTCGAAGATTCCGCAGAAAAACAAAAATCACGAGTGCCACCAGCACCACCGCTTCGATCACGGTACGAAATACGTTCTTGGTCGATTCTTCAATAAAGACGGCGGAATCAAACGAAATCGTGAGATTCATACCGGCGGGTAAATTTTTATTCATCGCGATAACTTCGCTACGCACCGCGCGCGCAAGGTCGAGCGTATTCGCAGTCGATTGGCGCACGATGCCCATCGAGATCGCCGGTGTGCCTCGAAAGCGGGTGATGACGCGATCTGAGGCGGCCGCGATTTCGACGCGGGCAACATCACGAACTCGAATCGGGTAGCTCGCCGCGTCACGAATAATAATCGCGCCGAATTGATCTGGCGTGGCTAAATCGGTTTGCGAGAGCACGTTGAATTCGCGCTGCCGGCTTTCGATTCGGCCGGCCGGGATCTCCACATTCTGGCGGCGAATCGCGTCTTCAACATCTTGCACGGCGAGCTTGTAACCGGCGAGCTTGGTGCGATCAATCCAGACTCGCATGGCCGAACGGCGCTCACCAAAAATACGCACGTCTGCCGCACCGGGCAGCGTTGCCAGTCGCGGGCGCAGATAGAGATTGGCGTAGTCCGATTGCTCAAGCTGGCTGTGCCGATCACTCGAAAAGGCAACAAACATAATCGGGAAAGCATCCGCTTCAGTTTTCGCGATAATCGGCTCATCAATGGCCTGCGGCAAGCGCCCACGCACACGTGCCACCTTGTCTCGCACGTCGGCTGCGGCGGGATCTGGCTCTCTTGAAAGCTTGAAGCGAATCGTAATCTCGCTTTGCTCCGCACGCGAGCTTGATGTCATCACGTCAACGCCTTCAATACCTGAAAGCGAATCTTCTAGGGGCTTCGTGACTTGGCTTTCCATCACATCCGCCGAGGCCCCGCGGTAGACGGTGGTCACGCTCACAATCGGCTCATCAATTTTGGGTAATTCACGCACCGCCAAACGCGAATACGAAATCAGCCCAACGAGCAAAATCACCAGCGAGAGCACGCTCGCGAACACCGGGCGCTTGATGCAGATGTCGGAGAGAATCATGATTTTGCGGCCGCCGGTGCCACTGCGCCACCGGCTGAAACACCGCGTGGCGCTTGGGCCTTGACGATATTTACGGCTACCCCGTCGCGTATTTTTCCCTGCCCTGCCGTGACAACTTGATCTGTTTTCTCGAGCCCTCGCCGCACCTCAACGCCACCTTCGCGGCGCTGGCCGATCTCGATTTTGGTACGGGCAACGCGCCCACCCACTAGGCGAAAAACATAAACGTCATCACCCTGCGGCACCAGCGCCTGCTCGGGAATCGTCATCGCCTCCTCCAGCCGATTGGTGATGAGCCGCACGCGCGCGAACATGCCGGGGCGCAGTCTTGCGTCCGCGTTTCGCACCACCGCACGCACCACCA
>JAYVGG010000415.1:0-2754 GCA_043772475.1 Burkholderiales bacterium | reverse complement strand
TGCGCTAGTAAGCGCGCGTGCAAAAAAAGTGCGGGCGAAGGCTCACTTTCGGTAAAAAAAATCACTTCAAGTTGGTGATGGGTAAACGTCGAAGCATGGCGTGTTTGCTGGCCAAACGCGGCATTGCCATCGGGCGAAATCCATTTGCCGCCAACAATCCACGGCACGTGGGCGAGCTCATCCATGGCGCTTTGCAAAAATCGCCCCGAGCTCATCTCCCCCTCCGAAAGCTCGGCAATGCGGCGCATCCATAACTCGAACGGCATCCCCACCGACATCAGGTAGCGTGAGAAATACGAGCGCAGCCCGCCAAACCCGGCACGCCCGCCCCACAATATCGCGAGCATCATCAGGGCTAGGGCAAACACGATCACCATCAAAAGTACCGAGCGAAAATATTCGTTACCCGTAAGCCGCATCGCCGCAATACCGCCAAGTACGAGCACCACGACAAGCTGAAACACAATCAAGCTATAAAAAAAATCAAATACCTGAATGTTTTCGCGCTCTTCGGGCTGAAACGGTAAGAACACCATCGCAATCATCACCATCGGCAAGTAGAGCGAAACAATAGTCTTCAGCCCCTCTGGCAGCGCAGTGACCCCGAGTAACGACACCGGCACCGTCCACACCAACAGCATCGTGAAAAGGTAGAGCACGGCAACCAAATAAAACCGCCCGCGCCTGCTCGCCTCAGTCGTAAAAACTTTGCCGCCCATCACGCCGATCAAGAGTGCCACCCACATGGCAAGCATCCAGCCGGAGAGGGTCACCAGCGCAACTACGATAAGCAATAGCAACATGCCAAGGCCTAAGCCCGTCATCTCGCGGTCGGTACTCACAAAGGGCTGCCAGAGCAAGAAAAACCCAAAGTGGATGAGCAGAAAAATACGCTGGTATTCGCTGCCAGACTGCGCGAGTAAGCCTAGGTGCAGCGAAAGCAGCATTGCGATAATCACCCAGCGGCGATGATCGACCAAGAATTGGCGGACGGGGTGTGCGGTGGGGTTAGATGCGCGACTCACGCGCCGATTATCGGCGAAAACGGTGCGGCGCGAGGGCAGGATGTGAAAACACCGCTTTGGCACAAAAAAATGTCGAGATTCTGAACACAGCCGTCAGCATTTCCGACACGCGTGGTTAATAATTCGCGATTTTCCGTGTGTCTTTAGCGATACTTACCTACAAATCAATGGCTTATATAATTGGCACGGTGATTGCATATAGGGTGTGCAACCCTCTTTTTTAGGAGATCCACATGAAAACCAAGCTGCTTGCCCTGACCTCATACGACTTCGCTGTCGCCTATCTTGTGGCTGGCTTGGCTCTCGGAGTCTCACTCCACGTTTTTTCTACCCCGGTTTTTTTCTAATAATATTTTTTCGCATTCACTTAGTCCTTAGGAGAGCATCATGAAAAGTTTTAAAAATCAGCAGTCGGGTTTTACGCTCGTTGAAATCGCGATTGTGTTGGTGATTATTGGTTTGCTGCTTGGCGGTGTTTTGAAGGGGCAAGAATTGATTAATAGTGCGAAGGTGAAAAGCTATGCACAAGACTTTCGCGTGATTCAGTCGGCGATGTATGGTTTTCAGGATCGGTTTAAGGGGATTCCGGGGGATCTGCCGGGCGCTGGAGGCGCTGGAGGAAAGCTTGGCGCTACGGCTACCACTGCATCCACTCCCGCTAACCAACTGGGCAATAGCCGAATTGATGGTGCCTGGGATACCCTCACAGCCACCGATGAATCCTGCCTCGTCTGGCAGCACTTGCGGCTGGCCAATTTCATGAGCGGCAATACAACCGCAAACTGTGCGGTAGGTGACCCTTACCTCCAATCTAACGCCGATGGCGGTCGCATTGGCATGAGTAGCACCATGTACATCATCGGCATGACGGGCTCCTACAACATTTGTTCGACTGGCGTGCTCGGCAAGATTGCCAAGCAGCTTGACACCCAGCTCGATGATGGCATTTCTGACACGGGCTCGTTCCGGTTTACGGCAGCAGCGGCTCCCCCTGCAACCACTGGCGCGACCGCCACGCCTCCAACATCGGTTGATGACGGTGCTTCCTACACGGTTTGCTTATCGTTCTAGTTTTTTGTTTCTCAGAAAAGCCCGCTTCGGCGGGCTTTTTTTCGCTCAAAAGAATCGTTAAACGCCATCAAACCCCAATAACCACGGGTCTTTCCACGTTTATTGGCAGGCCCAGAAATATAATTGCCGCCCACACCAACAAATTTTCGCTACCATACCTTTTCGCCCCCATTTGTAGCTCCCTATGCCCACCCCGCTACGCCCCGACATCACCGCCCTTGCCGCCTACCACGTCCAGCCTGCCGAGGGCTTTATCAAGCTTGATGCGATGGAAAACCCATTCGCGTTTCCGCACGCGTTACGTGCCGGCCTTGCAGATGTGCTGGCAAGCGCCTCGCTTAGCCGCTACCCGAGTGCGGGCGCGCATGAACTGAAAGCGGCAATACGCACCGCCATGCAGATCCCCGCCGAGCTCGACATCTTGCTTGGCAATGGCTCAGACGAGATCATTCAAATCATCGCGATGGCGTGTGCGAAGCCGGGTGCGGCACTGCTCTCGGTCGAGCCTGCGTTTGTGATGTTCAAAATGATCGCGACGTTTTGTAATTTGAAATATGTCGGCGTGCCGCTTGCCACTGATTTTTCGCTTGATACTAGCGCCATGCTGCGCGCGATTGAGGCCGAGCAACCGGCCGTCACGTTCATTGCGTACCCAAAC
>JAYVGG010000414.1:0-5895 GCA_043772475.1 Burkholderiales bacterium | reverse complement strand
GGTAGTCATTAAAGCCCACGGCGGCGGTGCGCTCGCGATCGGCCGCGAGTACCGAGGCGGTCAGCGCCAAGATCGGCAGTGCTGCCATCGTGTAGGTCTTGCGAAGCTCGGTGGCGACTTCAAAGCCATCCATGCCGGGCATTTGTAGATCGAGTAAAACAATATCAAATCCGAACGGCTTGCCCGCGACCAGATCGAGCGCCTCCTGCCCATCGCTTGCGGTCGCCACCAGCGCGCCGGCCTTGATCAGCATGGCTTTCAATACGGTCTGGTTGATGAGGTTATCTTCGACGAGCAACACACGCAGCCCCGGCACGCGCAGCGCTTCTTGCGTGACGGCGGCAATCGGTGTCTCCGAATTCAGCTCGAAGGGGAGGGCGACCGTGAACGTGGTGCCAGCACTCTCGCGGCTCGCCGCACTCACGTGGCCGCCCATGAGCTCGGTGAGTTGTTTGCACAGCGCCAAGCCAAGCCCGGTGCCGCCAAAGCGGCGCGTGGTGGAGCTGTCCGCCTGCACGAAGGGGCGAAACAACAGCGCTAGCGTGTCTTCCGGGATACCGATGCCGGTGTCCTTTACGTCGATTTTGAGCATCGTGGCTGTGGTGGTTGCGACCATGACATCAATTTGCCCGTTCTCGGTAAATTTAATCGCGTTGTGCATCAGGTTTGAGATCACCTGACGTAGGCGGGTCGGGTCGGCAATGATGCGCCTCGGTGTGGCAGGCGCGATGGTGAGCTTCGTTACCAGTCCCTTGCCGCCGGCGAGTGAGGCAAAGCTATGGTGAACACTACCGAGCATTTGGTGCAGATCAAATTCGCGTGGCTCAAGCTGCACCTTGCCGGCTTCAATTTTAGAAAGATCGAGCACGTCCGAAAGAATACCGAGCAGTGAATTAGAGGAGTCCAGCACCATGCGCGCGTATTCGAGGCGCTTTTCATGTGGCATCGCAGGGTCGAGCGAGAGCTCGGTGAGGCCCATGATGCCGTTGAGCGGGGTGCGGATTTCATGGCTCATATTGGCTAAAAACATGGTCTTGGCGCGGCTCGCGGCATCCGCCGCTTCTTTGGCCTCTTGCAGGCTCACGAGTGCGATGTATTCATCGGTTTTGTCAATTAGCATCGTAAAGGTGGCTTCGCCATCGGCCAATTGCACGGGGCTATTTTTTTCAAACACAAAGCGCCGCTCGCCGTTTTTGGCGATCACGCGAAATAGCGCCGCGTCGTCGCTCTCGGGGTTCACATTCGGTGGTGCTGCGCGTTTAAGGCGGGTGTAGATTTCTTGCGGGGTTTGGCCTTCGAGCGAATTTTCGTCGGTGGCACCGCAGAGCAGACGTAGCGCGTCGTTGGCGAGCAAGATGCGCTCGTCGCGATGAACCATGCAGGCTTGCGGGGTCGCGTTAAAAATTTCACGAAAACGTTGCTCTTGGACTGAGCTTGCTTGTAGCGCTACACGAAACTGGCGCGAAAAATAAACCGAGATGAGCCCCGTCGAGAGCAGCAACGTAACGTAGATGAGCAGATTGTTGGTAGGCCCAATGTTTTTCAAGCGCCCCGTGACGAGCGCTTGCGTGTAGCGCCCACCCATGGTGTCGCCAACAAAAAACGCCACCACAATCGCGATTGAAACGACGGTCACAGCGATCCCCGCACGGGGTCCGATCAAGAGTGCTGAGGCGCAGCAGAGTGACGCAAATAGCGCGAACGAATACGCGTTCATGCCAAGATCGGTGTGCCAGTTGTGATAGCTCACCGAGATGAGTGCCGTTGCGATCACGATGCCCACGCCGACCGCCAATTGATTTCGGCGCACAAAAAAGAGCCCAATAATGGCGGAGACGGCAACCGAGGCCGGAATGGCTAAGCGCGAATATTGCGCTGTGCGATCGCCAAGTGGCTCGAGGAAGAAAATCGAAAAAAACGTGGCAAGACCCGTGAGCAGCGCGATGCCAATCGTGATCCGGCGTACCAAGGTTGCGACAACATCCCCCCCCGTCAGATTGACGCTGGCGCTATCAGCAGGCGAATCGATTGCAGCGGAACGTTTTGTCATCGTGCTTTGTTTCCTGCCGCAATCGCGGTAACGCTATGCGGCGGCCCGGTGTGTCGTAGCGCTATTGTAGTCGGTGGCGTACACTTTTTTTGCTGCCACACTCGCCGTTCCCGCGATCACGGGATACCCCATTTCGGGTAACAGCGTTTCAAGCGCCGTGAGACAGCGCAGCACATTCGCCTCGCGGCACGAGTACCCCATCAAGCCGAAGCGCCAAATTTTCCCGGCAAGAGGACCAAGCCCCGCGCCGATTTCAAGGTTGAATTCTGTAAGCAGTCGCTGCCGTAGGAGCGCATCGTTCACCCCTGCCGGGATCAGTACGGCATTCATCTGCGGCAAACGATACGCCGGGTCAACCAAAAACTTGAGACCCATTGCTTCGAGGCCAGCCTTGAGCGCTTCGTGGTGGAGCTCATGGCGTATCCAACAATTTTCGAGCCCCTCTTCTTTGAGCAGCAGGAGCGACTCGTGCAGCGCAAAGAGGCCGTTGGTGGGTGCTGTGTGGTGATAGGTGCGATTGGTGTTGCCCCAATAATTGAGCACCAAATTTAAATCCATAAACCAGCTATGCACTTTGTCGGTGCGCGCTTTGACGCGCCCGATGAAATCTTCCGAAAACGAAACCGGCGAGAGGCCGGGTGTACACGAAATACATTTTTGCGAGGCCGAGTAGACCGCGTCAATCCCCCATGCATCGACCAAGATCGGCGTGCCGCCTAGTGAAGTGACTGCATCGACGATCGAGAGCGCACCATATTTTTTGGCAATCGCGGCGAGCGTTTTTGCGTCCGACTGCGTGCCCGTTGAGGTTTCTGCGTGAACAAAGGCGAGCGCTTTTACGTTGGGATTTTTCTTAAACGCGTCTTCAATTTTGTTCGGGTCAACGGGCGTACCCCATTCGTCTTCCACCACAATCGCGGTGCCACCGGCACGCTCGACGTTTTCAATCATGCGCCCACCAAAAACCCCATTGCGCCCCACGATGACTTTGTCGCCCGGCACCACCGCGTTCACAAAGCAGGTCTCCATGCCGACCGAGCCTGGGCCCGAAACGGGGAAGGTGAGGGCGTTGTCGGTTTGGTACGCATAGCGTAGCAGCGTTTTTAATTCTTCCATCATGCCGACAAAAATCGGGTCGAGATAGCCGATTGCGGGCATCGACATGGTTGTCAACACACGTGGGTGAATTTCCGACGGGCCAGGGCCCAGAAGTGCCCGCTCAGGTACGCGAAACGAGGTTATCGTTTGATTGGCGGGAAAAGGCTTTAGCGGGTTCGGGAAACGGCTTGTCATGAGGATCCTGAGGAGAGGGCTTCGGAGTTTATTGTTACGGGACTAAATAGTGGATTGCGCGAATGCTGCAATGCAACATCCTAGCTGACAAGCGCCGCGCGCGCAAATACTTTATAAGGCGCGGCTAATGCTCGCCACTATCGAAACTTGATAATCTGCGCCTCGACGGGCTCGGTGTAAGTTTCCGGGTCAAACGCGGTATCGCCGGCCGGGTCGGCAATACCGGTGGCCTGAATGCGGGCGAAATCGTGCAGATTTCGATCGAGCAAATGGGAAGGGCTCGCGTGCTGCAGCGCACGAAAAATATTCTCAACGCGCCCAGGGAATTTTTTCTGCCAATCGTTCAAAAGCAGCTTCACCTGCTGGCGCTGCAAATTATCTTGCGAGCCGCATAAATCGCAGGGAATGATCGGGAATTGTTTAAGCTCAGCGTAGGCTTCCAGATCGCGCTCATCCACATACGCAAGCGGGCGAATCACCACGTGGGCTCCGTTATCCGAGACCAATTTTGGCGGCATGGCTTTGAGCTTGCCGCCAAAAAACGCGTTCAAAAAAAACGTTTGCAAAATATCATCGCGGTGGTGACCGAGTGCGATTTTGGTCGCGCCCATCTCAGAAGCCACCCGGTAAATCACCCCACGCCGAAGCCTAGAGCAGAGCGAGCACATGGTTTTACCTTCAGGGATCACGCGCTTCACCGTTGAGTACGTATCTTGCTCTTCGATCCGAAACGGCACACCTAGGTGAGTCAGATAATCCGGCAAAATATGCGCCGGGTAGCCGGGGTGTTTTTGGTCGAGATTAAACGCAAATACCTCGAAGGCGACGGGCGATTTTTCGCGAAGTGCCAGCAGCACATCAAGCATCGCATAGCTATCTTTGCCGCCGGATAGGCAGACCATGATCTTGTCATTCGCCTCGATCATGTTGAAATCCGCAATCGCACAGCCCGTGAGCCGACGCAGCCGCTTCGCGAGCTTGTTGTTTTCGACTTGCTGCTTTTGTGAGACGGTGGGGGCGGGGAGATTCATAACGCTATTTTACGTGGTTTGGCGCGGTGCACGGAGAGCTTCGGTAGGGCGCGTCTACCAATTTTCGTTATTTGACCAAACCCTAATATCCACGCCATGTTCCAGCCATTTATGATTTCTACATGGCGACGCTGCGCCCACCATCGACCGCCAAAATTTGCCCGGTCACGAACGGGGCATCGAGCATTAAATACTTTACAGCCTGCGCGATGTCTTCTGCGCTGCCGACCCGGTTGAGCGGCGTTTGTTGGGTGATGCGCTCGCGCTCGGTAGCCGAGTACGCGGACTCGCCCTCCGGCCACATGATGGCACCCGGCGAAACCCCATTCACCCGCACATGGGGTGCGAGCTCAAGCGCCAACGAGCGGGTGAGCCCCGCGAGGCCGGCCTTGGCCGCGGTGTAAACCACAAAATTTTTCAGCGGACGCTCGGTGTGAATATCAACAATGTTGACGATAGCGCCGTGGCACTCGCGCAAGTAGGGGGCGGCGGCTTGCGATAAAAATAGTGGGGCTTTTAGATTCGAGCCCATCAGATCTAGCCAATCATCCTCGCTAATCTGGCCCACGGGGGTCGCGTAAAAACTCGATGCGTTGTTGACCAAACCATCGAGCCTGCCAAAGCAGGAATGCGCGTGCTTAACGAGCCCGCTTAGAGCATTGAAGGCGATCAAATCACCTTGCAATACCTGTGCTGAATTCAGCCGTGCTGTGTTGAGCGCACCGGCGAGTGCATCGGCCTCGGCACGCGAGCGGTTGCAGTGTAGGATGACGTTCGAGCCTGCCGCATGTAGCGTTTGGGCGATCACGGCACCGACGCGCTTGGCAGCTCCTGTTATGAGGATAGCGGGTGGATTGGTTGGGTTTGCATTCATGTTGTTTTTTCGTTTTTTACGATCACAGTCTATTTTACCTCTCGTATGAAATCTCCCCAGCTCACCCCGCAAGGCCTCCCGGTGCCGGATGCCATCGAGCGCGCGCATGTCGAGGCATGTGAAGCGATGCTGCGCGCGGAGATTCACGCGGCGGGCGGCTGGATTTCCTTTGCGCGGTATATGGAATTAGCGCTCTACGCGCCG
The DNA here is from genome assembly GCA_043772475.1 of Burkholderiales bacterium. Taxonomy (GTDB): domain Bacteria; phylum Pseudomonadota; class Gammaproteobacteria; order Burkholderiales; family Usitatibacteraceae; genus UKL13-2. The sequence continues at coordinate 443 of JAYVGG010000414.1, read as the reverse complement.
GGTTTGGGCTACTACGCGGCGGGTGCTCGCAAGTTTGGTGCTGCCGGTGATTTTGTCACCGCGCCCGAAATCTCGTCGCTTTTCGGGCGGTGTCTTGCGCGCAGCATGGCCGCGACACTCAAAGAAACCGGCGGCGAGGTGTTTGAGCTAGGTCCCGGCTCCGGCAAGCTCGCTTGCGATGTGCTGACAGCGCTCGATGCAATGGATGCTCTGCCCGCGCACTATTACCTACTCGAAGTCAGCGCCGATTTGCGTGAGCGTCAGCAGGCTGCACTCGCAACCTTGCCCGCACATTTGAGCGCCCGTGCTGTCTGGCTTGACAGGCTGCCGGAAAATTTTGACGGGGTCATTATTGCCAACGAAGTGCTCGATGTGATTCCCGTTCACCTCGTGGTGTACCCGCAAGGGCTCGCGCATGAGCGTGGGGTGAGCCTCGAAAATAA
>JAYVGG010000413.1:0-3676 GCA_043772475.1 Burkholderiales bacterium | reverse complement strand
CTCTACTTGAGCGTGCAGGCGAATGCCGATGTGCGACCGTTTACGTTGCACGCGGGTTATTTTTCAGCGCTAAAAGCCGCAGCGGGGAAAAACTGCCGTATCAGCATCGCCCGGAAAGGCGCGTCAATACTAGGCTTTGTGCTCACGCTCGCCGATGGCGAGACTGCGATTGTGTATCACATCGGCTTTGATCGCGAGGCGGCGGCGGGCTTGCCAATCTACTTACGTTTGCTCCATGCCGGTATTGCCGAAAGTATCGCCATGGGCTGCAAAACGATTTCATTTGGCCGCACCGCGCTCGAGCCCAAAGCAACGCTCGGTGCCAAGCCACAAACATTTGGCGTGCTGATGCGGCATCGTCAAGGTGTACTCAATAAACTCATCAAGAATTTATTGATTGGGTTTGAACACGACGATGCGCCCGAGCGGAGCCCGTTTAAGACGGGGAAGAAGGAATCGGTGGCGTGATTGCGATGACCAAAACAGCCCGAAAACACCCGCCAGCTCTTGTGTTTGGCAGATAAGCGCGTGGCAGATACAGGCCTCGTGCTACGTTTTGCCTGGCCCCTCACGCGCCTCGATCGCTTCATAGCGGCTTACTAATTTTTTGGCCTGCTCCGCGCGATCTGTCTTTAGGTAGACCCCCGCTAAGCCGCGCAACGTATTCGTACTCCGGGAATGATCGCGCCCCAGTGATTTTTCCCAAAGGGTAAGTGCGCGGTTATAAAGTGGCTCAGCCTTTTGAATTTGATCATCGTTGAAATACAAAGTGGCAAGATCGCTCACGGCGCGCGCAACAATAGGGCTGGGAGCGGTAAAAGTTTTTTCTTTAAGCGCCAGCGCACGTTTGTAAAATGCTTCTGCCTGCGCCACGTCCTCGCGCGCAACGCTCAATTCGGCCATATTGTCGAGGCTATCGGCGATGTCGATGTGCTCGGCGCCCAGCATTTTCTCTCGTATGGCGAGCGCGCGTTTGAAAAACGGCTCTGCTTTCTCAGCCTCGCTTTGTGCAAGGTGGAGTGATCCGATCCGACTCAGGCTCAACGCGACATCGGGATGCGTAGGGCCCAAGGCGGCCTCACGGATTGTCAACGAGCGTTGATAGTCCGCAAGTGCGCGCTTGAATCGCCTTGCCTCTTTGTGCAGGTCGCCTAGGTTCACAAGGCTCGTGGCGACATCGGGGTGATGCGCGCCTAGCGATTTTTCGCGGGTGGCATAGGCGCGTTTGTATAGCGGCTCGGCCTCCGCGAGCTGGTCATCTGTTTCTAGCACGATGGCAAGGTGCTCTTGGAGCGTCGCCACATCGGGGTGATCAGGGCGCAGAGTTTTTTCACGCATCGCGAGCGCGCGCCGAGAGTACGGCAGCGCTTTAGCCGAAAACCCTCGTGCCAACAATAGCGTCGATTGGCTGGCAATAATCTCAGCAATATCGGTGTGATTGGGTGGCAACACCTTGTTGCGGATCACCAGCGCGCGCTCGCTGAACGCTAGAGATTCGGCATACTTGCCTAAAAAATAGGCGGCGTCTGAGAGCGTGGTCAGCGTACGTGCGCGGTCAGTTTGACGTTCGCTACCAAATTTTTCTTGCATCGTCAGCGCTCGTCGTGCGAGCGCACTGGCATTCAGGTACTGCGCCCGATAGAGATCGACCTGGGCGAGATTATTGAGCGCAAGCGCTTCGTAGGGGCGTGCGGCCTCGCCGCCCGCTCCAGCCAGTGCGGCCATGCGGGTTGCGTGCGTCAGCGCCTTGACGACTTGCGCGCGGCGCAACTCAATATCAATCAACACATGAAGACTCCGCATGACGCTGACATCATCGGCTGGTGTGCCACGCTCGGCCCATTGCAGCGCTTTTTCAGCCGCCGCCTTGGCGCGATCATAGTAGCCTTGCTCCAAGAGCGAGGTGGATTCGGCTTGCAGCGTCTGCCAATCTGCGGCTTCTGTGGGCTGCATAACGCCCACGTAGAGCGAGGCGGCAGTGAGTAGTAGGGCGAAATATTTCTTCATGATAATTTTTTCAATACGGTATCGTTGGTTTTTCAGATCATTAGCTCTTGGAGCGAATCGGCTACGGGTTGACTGATCGCGTTGACCTCAAGCCCGATGATAGCGCGGCGATAACGTTAGCTTTTCTGTCCTTTTTTCTTCCGCGCAGGAATCGCCGAATCAAACACCTCCCGTGCGCGGCCGGTGAGCGTAACGCGATCAAGCTCAAAATTGACATCTACGCCGCTGACACCCGGCAGACCTTTGCGAAGGTGCCGATCTGCTTTTGCAAAATCAATCGCAAGCCCCTCGTCACCGCGCAGGTAGGCGAGCCCCAAATCATAATGAATATGACCCGTTACTAAATCCCCATCGTCATAGCGCAGGGATGAAATTGAACGCAGGTCATCCAACACGCCATCGGCCTTGGCATGGCCAAAGTCGCGTGCGACAAGTGTCCACTTGTACGCCTCGGGATCCCCTTCTGCTTCGGGCCCATTGTCGTAGAAACCACCGGGTTCGTGATGGCCTGTGGCTAAGAGAATCGCGCCCAGATTGCCCTCACGTGCGTAGGCTAATAATTTTGCAGCGTCATATTTGCTGATTTCCATCTTGGCGGTTTCCAATGTTGGCGCGGGGGGCGCAGGCGTAGGCGCATCCGAGCAGGCGGATGAAATCAGGATGAGGAGTGAGAAAAGAAATCGGGTGGGCGTTCGCATGGTGCTATTGTTTTTGTGGGCGTGGTGCCGATTTTACGTCATACGCGCGGATGCGCGGGTACACCAGCGCTCTTGCGTCGCCCTACTCGTGGGGTGCGCGCCGCGCACGCGGTCGGCCTTGAAACCCACGCCAGTGCTTGTGTTTCGCCGAATGCGTCAAAAAATAATAGGGCTTAACCGCCAAAGCAATGGTGCGCGTTGCACACCCTACGTTTTCGCCAGCGCGCAACGCGCTAAAAAAATGACGCATCGTAGGGTGGGCCCCGCCCACGCGGACATCGCCAAACGCCGCACCGGTGCTGGTGTTTGGCGATTTTTATAACATGGCCCGCATCAAAACGCGATCAAGCGCCTCGTCATCGCCCGAATAGCCCACGCAGTTTATTGGCCGCGTCTTTTACGTCTTTCGCCGTGTCGTTGGCGGGCTTGGCGGCGGGGGGTGCGCTTGTGGGTGCTGTGGCTGAGGGGGCCGTCGTGGGTGCTGTGGTTGGCGCTTCGGTGCTGCCGGGTTTCGCCGCCGTAGCACTGCCGCTTTGCGGGCTACTTGCGCTCGCGCTGCGGGTTTGGCGCGCTTGACGCTCTTCGTTATCGAGCGTTTTTTGCTGTTCGCGCGCGGCTGTTTCGAGTGCCGCTATCGCCGTCTCTTGTTGTGCGATGGCAGCGTTTGATTCCTCAATCGAGGGTAGCGTGCCGTTCACCAGCGCCTCTATGCGGCTACGGTCGATGAGACCTTTGACAACCTCGCGCCCGGCAACGCCGTTGGTGCCGCGCCCCTCAAGGGTTGCAACCACGCGCATGACGCGGTCGGTGACCTGCACTTTCCCGTTGGGGCCAAATTGAATTCGCTCAACGCCCTCTTGCGCGCTACGCGAGCTTGTTTCATAGCCATTACCGACGAGCTCCAGACTAATTTGGGTATGGTTCATAAGCTCGATCTCAGCACGGTACTTCGCGCGCACAGCAGACGATTG
>JAYVGG010000412.1:0-2227 GCA_043772475.1 Burkholderiales bacterium | reverse complement strand
CGAAGAATGGTCTATATGCCGCAACACCGATCCGTAACCTGGGCGGCCCGGGCAATGCACCGAGTAGCGCTGAAGTGATTGCCGAAGCAGATAGCCTGTTAAATGTTTAGTCCACGTCACCTCTATACCTTGGCGTTGTACTGCATACTGCCCTTTATTCCGCTACGCCTGCTATGGCGTGGGCGCAAGCAGCCGGCTTATTTAGCGCATTGGGGCGAGCGCTTCGGTTGGTATAAGGCTGCCCCGCAAGCGCCACTGATCTGGATCCACGCGGTCTCGGTCGGCGAAACCCGTGCTTGTGTGCCGCTCATCGAAGCACTGCAGACGCGCTACCCCAAGCACCAAATTCTTCTCACGCACATGACGCCAACCGGACGTGAAACAGGGCAAGGGCTTTTCGGCGCGCGCGTCTTGCAAGCCTATCTACCCTACGATTTACCCAGTGCAATACGGCGTTTTTTAAGCCACTTCAAGCCCAGTTTCGGACTCATTATGGAAACCGAGCTGTGGCCTAATCTTATTGCCAACTGCCAACAGCGCCATATACCACTTGCACTCATAAATGCACGGCTCTCAGCGCGCTCGGCACGTGGATATTCACGCTTTGCTGCGCTCTCGCGGAATGCTTTAAACGCGCTTACGTTCATTAGCGCGCAAAGCGCCGCCGATGCTGAACGCCTGACGCAACTCGGCGCACCTAGTGTAGCCATTACCGGTAATATCAAATTCGATGTCGTGCCGCCACCCGCCAACCAACAGCTGCGCACGCTTTTTGGCCCCGATCGCCACATATTGCTAGTCGCCAGCACGCGCGAAGGCGAAGAAGTTTTGCTACTGGACGCGCTATCGACTCCCATCCCCGACCAATTACTGGTCATCGTCCCACGCCACCCGCAGCGCTTCGATGCAGTCGCGGCACTGCTGACCACGCGCAATATCGCTTTCCAGCGCCGTAGCGAGAACCTGTCGATACGCCCTGAAACCAGCGTGGTATTGGGCGACAGTATGGGGGAGATGTTTGCGTATTACAGCGTTGCAGAAGTGGCCATCATCGGCGGCAGTTTGCTGCCTTTCGGCGGGCAGAATCTGATCGAAGCCTGCGCACTCGGGGTGCCGGTGATTCTCGGCCCGCACACGCATAATTTTGCCCAGGCCGCAGAAGATGCGGTGGATGCGGGTGCCGCACTAAGAGTTGAAGATGCTGGCGCAGCGCTGACACAAGCGCAAGCGCTGCTTGCCGATACCGAGAAAAGAAAAAAAATGAGCGCTACAGCGCTCAAATTCGCCGCTGATCATCGCGGAGCAGTGAATAAAACCATGAAGTTAATCGAAGAAAAACTACTCACCGCACCAGAACCAGCGCTGACGCCTGACGCCTGACGCCTGAATTTAAGGCTTCGCCGCCAGCTTCAACCAGTCATTCACCTGTTGCACATCGGCCACCGTCAGCACCCCGCCCGAAGCACTTAAGCGCAAACGCGACAAGATGTAGGTGTAAAGCGCTTGCGCCAAATCGCGGCGCGCACTAAACAGTTGTTGCCGCGCATTCAGCAAATCGACACTGGTGCGCACACCCACTTCCAAGCCCAGCTTGGTCGAATCGAACGAACTCTGATTGGAGATGACCGCTTGCTGCAAGGCTTTAACCTGGGCAATACCGCTGGTCACGCCAAGATAAGCCTGACGCGCTGTCTGCGCGATACGTCGTTGCGTCACTTCCAAATCTTGGCGCGCCCGCTCCCGATTTGCCACCGCTTCGCGCACTTTGGAACTCGTCGCGCCTCCTTGAAATAAAGGCAGGCTGAGTTGCACGCCAATGATGCTGCCGGTTTGATCGCTCCCCCCTGCTGTTCCACCACCCACAGCGCTTTCGCCATAAGTGGCAAACAAGTCGACAGTCGGCAAGTGCCCGCCGCGCGCCTTTTTCACTTCCTCGGTCGCAATCTCCAAAGCGGCACGCGCGATCACGACTTCGGCGTTTTTGGCTAAGGCTTTTTCGACCCAGGCGTCCATTGAGCTGGGTTGCGGCGCAACCAAGGGTACCTCGCTGCGCACGGCGACTAATTCACCGGGTAGACGGCCAATAATTTGCAGTAAGGCGTTTTGGCTAATTTCAAAATCGTTTTGCGCTGCGATTCCTTGCGCCACGGTCAAGTCATAACGTGCTTGGGCATCGTGCGTGTCGGTAATGGTGGAGGTGCCTACCTCGAACGTTCGCTTGGCCTGC
>JAYVGG010000411.1:0-11838 GCA_043772475.1 Burkholderiales bacterium | reverse complement strand
GCCGATGATAGTGCGGATCTCCCGTGCGAAAGTAGGTCATCGCCAAGACCCTCGTTAGTCACAAAACCCCATCTCATACTGAGATGGGGTTTTTTGCTTTTGCAGAGTGAAGTGCTTTTGCAGAGTGAATTGCTTCTGCGAGATGGGTTGCTTCTGAATGTCGGGCTTAAACTATCGTCGCACACCGGGTGTTTCAATTAGTAAATTGCTCCCGCGTGCTGCTAGATAAAGTTCGAGCGCCAAAAATTCCTCACTGCCTGACACAAACGGCTCGGCGCGTACACCCGCCATGCAGCTTCGTAACCGGCGGTGCAATGAGCCCATGGTTTGCCATTCAAGGCGGTAGATGGGGTAGGCATTGGATTGGCCTTGGCTGATTTTCTCAGCCAGTAGGGTTTTGCCTGCGTTTTGCTCGTGGCAGTGGATGCAGGCGAGGTTCATTTGGCCCATGCGCTGCGAAAAGAGCGCCTCGCCGCGCCGCATGGGCAGCGAGCCAGGGGCAACGGGTGAACGTGGCATACCGCGCGATTGGTGGCTGATGTAGGCGGTGAGGGCGAGTAGCTCGGGGGAGTCGTATACCAGCGGCAGTGTGCTTTGTTTTTCAACGCGGCATTGGTTGATGCGAGCCTCTAAATTGATTACTTTCGTTTGATTCTCAGTGAGCTTCGGGTAGCGTGCGGCGACGGCTTTCATCGAAGTTTTTGCGTCGCCGTGGCAGCCCGCGCAGGTGTACTTTTTATCGCCCGCAGGCTCGTTCCAAAGCGTTTCGCCACGTGTGATCCATAACATGCCGGGGTTGGCGGCATCATCGGCTTGCAGCGCACGGATTTGTTCGCTCGCGAAGGTAATTCCCGACTCAGCCCCGCATGCGGCCCCGCTCATCAGCAGCAGTATCAATGCCTTGGCACTGAAAGAGCCGATCGTCATCCAACCACGCTCACCATGACGCGCTGCGTGCCGATTTGGCCGTTATCGTCGCGCCAATCAAAAATTAACTCGCCGCTTTTGCCCGCCACAAAATGAAATTGCAGACTCGGGTTGGCCGACATGCCGGAGCCCATCTCGGCGCGGAAAATGATCTCTTCTTGGTAGCGTGCGGTGAGGGTATGGATCACATTTTTTGGGATGTTTTTGCCATGAATGTCGAAACGGTAACCTGTTTCCATCGCATGCAAAATCACCACACGCACCGGCACCACGGCACCGCGCTTGATTTCTGGGGGAATGGTGATGCGGGCAAGCATCTTAGTCCGCGTCCAGGCAGGCGGATTCGGTAACGATGACTTCAGCACGATCAGACCAAAACGTGCCGTCTGATAATTCTGCGATTGCCATCACATACTGCGTGCGGTTTAACCGAATACGGGTGGTAATTTCGGCGAGCCCCGATTTTGCAGACAAGTGAAATGTGGCGATGATGGGGCGTGGATTACTTTCAGACACCAGAGCAATGCGGCGCACGTATTCTCGCTCTGTCATTGCACTTTCTACGCGAATAATAATCGGCACGGAGTGGCCGTTGTCTGCAAGGCGCGGCGTGTTGATGGTGACGCGCCCTGTTTGGATAGCCGCTTGCCCGCTGATCGCTTGCGCGCGTTGCGTGAGTGCATCTGGTTTGCCTGAAGCTGCGCGTGTAGGGACTACGCAGAGTGCCGCAAGGCACGCACCCAAACGCGTGAATTGCCGACGCGCCAACGAAAAATTCATTTCAACGTGACCAAAAAAGCGACGGTGTCTTCGATCTGCTGGGGGCTCAAGATTGGCTTTCCACGCCATGTTTGGGCCACTTGGGTGAGACCCTCCGTGCGCGCATAGGCGGGCATGATCGAATCGGGATTGAGCTTTTGAGAATCTTCTATTCGCAGCCGCAAGGCAGCAACGCTTAACCGCCCACCCACGCCCGATAGAGCTGGCCCTAGATTTCCGGCGAAGCGGGCACCGGTTTCGGGGATCGCGTGACACAACAAACAATTACCATCACGCCCGATCACGACCGCCATACCGCGCGCGGCATCCCCCTGCATGCCGACTAGCCCTTGCTGCGTGGCAGGCGCAGCGCAGCCCATCAATGCGCCCGCCACTGCAGCGAGGGCTGCCTTATGCAAACGTGAAGCCAGCGTTCTTGAGAGGCAGATCACGACTCATTTTTCCCGTTGCTGCCGCAATCGCGTTCAGCACGGCCGGTGCCACCACGCAGATAGTTGGCTCGCCCACGCCACCCCAGAAATCGTAGGTCTGCACCACCACGGTCTCGACTTTTGGCATTTCGGCAAGCTTCAAGATGCGGTACGTGTTGAAATTTAATTCCGTCATGCGGCCCTTATCGACCGTGCATTCGCCGAAGAACGCGGCACTTAAGCCATAAGCCACCGAGCCCTCAACTTGCGCCGCGATTTGATCTGGGTTTACCGCGTGGCCGCAATTGGTGGCGAGCACCATGCGGTGTACTTTCACCGCACCCTGCGGGCTTACCGAGACCTCGGCCACCGCCGCCGAGTAACTGCCATAGCCCATGAATTGCGCGATGCCACGGAAGACCCCCTTCGGTAGTGGCTTGCCCCAGTTGCCTTTTTCGGCAGCTGCGTTCAGCACCTCTAAATGTTTCGGGTGCTTACTCATCAAGGCACGACGAAACTCAAGTGGATCTTTGCCAGCGGCCTTCGCCACTTCATCCATGAAGCATTCGAGGTACACGCCGTTCTGGTTGGTATTCACGCCGCGCCATGGGCCGACTGGCACGTGGGTGTTTCGCATCGCGTATTCGACCAAAAGGTTGGGCATGGTGTAGCCGATCTGCGCGTCGCCCGCCTCTTTGTAATAGCCCTGCAACTGGCGTGAATCCTTGCCGTCTTTGATCGCGGAGGGATTCAGATGCGCGTTGATTGATTGACCGGAAACGCGAATGTGCATCCCTAGTAAATTGCCCGAAGCATCAAGCCCCGCGCTGAGTTTGGCCTGCGAGATCGGGCGATAAAAGTCATGCGCCTGGTCTTCTTCGCGGCTCCACACGAGCTTCACCGGCACGCCCGGGAACTGCTTCGCAATCGCGACCCCTTGGCGCACATAGTCTTGCGTGCCGCCACGCCGACCAAAGCCGCCGCCTAAATCCTGCTTATAAATTTCGCACTTATCGAGCGGCAAGCCAGACGCAGTAGACAGCGCAGAATGCGATGCCTCGCCGTTTTGCGTCGGCACCCACGCTTCGGCGCGATCCGCCGTGATCTTGACAGTGCAATTCATGCTCTCCATGCAAGCGTGCGAGAGAAAGGGTGAGCTGTAAACGGCCTCAATTTTCTTAGCGGCACCGTCAATCACCTTCAAGGTGTCACCAATGTTGGTATCGGCAAACGCATCATTGGCGGTGAGGCCTTCCGTAAGCCTCGCTGCAATCGCGGCACTGTTCACCGATGCATTCGGGCCCTCATCCCACACCACGGGCAGCACATCGAGTGCAGCCTTGGCGCGCCACCAGGTATCGGCCACGACGGCCACCGTGGTGGCATCGACTCTCACCACGCGCTTCACACCGCGCCGCGTCAGAATTTTTGAATCATCAAAGCTCACCATCTTGCCACCGTACACGGGGCAATCTTTAACCGCCGCGTGCAGCATTCCGGGTAGCTGCAAATCAATCGAATATTTTTTCTGGCCGTTGAGCTTATCCCACGTATCGAGGCGCTTCATGGGTTTGCCCGCAACTTTCCATTGCCGTGGGTCTTTGAGTTTGATCGATTTTGGATCGGGCGCGGTGAGCTTCGCCGCCGCAGCAGCCATCTTGCCGTAGGTGGTGGTGCGCTTTGATGACCCGTGCGTGATGATGCCGTTCGCCACGGAGAGCTCCGCTACTGGCACCTGCCATTCATTTGCCGCGGCTTGCAAGAGCATCATGCGCGCTGCCGCGCCACCGCGCCGCACGTAATCATGCGAGGCGCGAATTCCACGACTACCACCGGTAGACATCTCGCCCCACGCCCGCTTACGCGCATGGTTTTGGCCGGGGGTGGGCTGTTCGGTTTTAACTTTTGTCCAATCACACTCAAGCTCCTCGGCCACGAGCTGGGCTAAGCCCGTCAGCGTGCCCTGACCCATCTCGGAGCGCGCAATGCGAATCACACAAGTCTCATCGGGCTGCACCACCACCCACACGTTGACTTCTGATGCGCCCGCACCGACGCTCTGCGCGTTGGCATCCGTGCTCAACACCGGCATGCCAATCGCCAAGCCACCACCGGCGATAGCGCTATTGACCAAAAACTGGCGACGCGAAAAATTTGGCTCGTTTACGCTCAGCGTATTTTTATCCGTTGTCATGATGTTCCCCTTAAGCCACGGTGACGGTTGATTGGGCTTGCGCGCGCTTGCCCGCCGCCACGTCTTTGGCCGCAAGGTGAATCGCAGCACGGATCCGCTGATAGGTGCCGCAACGGCAGATATTACTCATCGCGTCGTCAATGTCTTGGTCGGTTGGTGTTGGCTTCGCTTTCAGGAGCGACACCGCTGCCATGATCTGCCCCGATTGGCAGTAGCCGCACTGCGGCACATCGAGCTTTTCCCACGCTTTTTGCACCGCGTGTGTCGTATCGACTGAGAGCCCCTCAATGGTCGTAATTTTTTTCCCCGCCACCGCCGAAACCGGTATCGCGCATGAGCGTACCGGCTCGCCGTCAATATGCACCGTACACGCCCCGCAGGCCGAAACCCCGCAGCCGTATTTGGTTCCCGTGAGCCCGATCAATTCGCGCAGCGCCCACAAAAGTGGCATTTCTGGTTCGACATCAATCTCGTGGGTTTTATTGTTGACGATGAGTTGCATGATGAATTCTCCTCAGAATTGGGGGCGGGAAGGGTATGACGTAATGGTCATTCTACGAAATAAAATTGAGTTGTGCAGAGGAGGGGGGTGCGGTGGGTCAAGAAGCGAAATTGGAACGCGTGGGCACGCTGCACTTTGCCCACCCTACGCGGGCAAGGCTAATTCTTCAGCGTGGTGCTCTGGCCAACGTGTAGGGTGGGCAAAGCGCTGCGTGCCCACCTGCGAAGCGCACAATCGCTCGTAAATTGTTTTACTAAAACATGCCAAACCCCGCGCAGATATTAAGGTTTCAGCCTGTTCTTGTGGACATTTACAAGCGAATTTCCGCCCGCAAGGTAGTCGACATATCGGTCCTGCCGGTACTCAAAATCGTCTGCCGCTCGTTCGCTAAATCAAACATATTGGTGCTCACGCTATCGCGCGGGGCGATGTTGGCGAGGGTTAAGCGGAGGCGATTTTTGCTGTCGATATTCCACAGCACGTAGGTCTCCCACACGCGCTTGGTGCCGATTTTTTGTGTTTGTTCAGCGGTTAAGCGCGTTTCGTAGGCGGGGGTCCACGCGATGGTGGCGCCGGCTGAAAACGGTAGCCCCCGAAAGCGGTAATCGCCGCCGAAATTAGCACTCACGCGTGGCTGCTCGCTAATGCGATTATTGGGGCCGGGCACTTGATCGACGCGGGAATGGTAGAGGCTCACGTTGCTGCGGGTGTTGATCGGCAGCGCCCCCTCGATGAGTTCGGGGAGCGAAAATTTGGCATCGAATTCGAGCCCGCTGGTCATCGCATTCCCAAGATTTTGCGGGCGTGCGACGTAGCGTGGCGTGCCAGCCCACGATACCGTTTCTTGGCTCGTGACCGTACGAATTAAATCGGTGATGCGGCGCGTGAAAAGATTGACTGAAACCACGCCGCCCGCTTTCAAATAATTTTCGTAGGCGAAATCGATGCCGTTGGCGCGCTCGGGCTTGAGGTTGGGGTTACCGGCGCGGTCGGGGCTGATGGTGGTGTTTGCACCGGGCACGGGGAAGAGGGTGTTGAGGCTTGGGCGCGCGACCAGATTTTGCGTGCTCGGTGGGCGATAGCTTTGCGTGAGGCTCAACCGCAATTGGTCACGCGCGGGGGCTGAAAATCGCCACACGCCGTGGGCGAGTGGGGTGAGCACGCTGCTCTTATTGCTCACGGCGGCGGCGGCGGCGCTATTGCTCTTGGTCTCGATGCCTTCCCAGCGCAGGCCGAAGTAAGTAGACCAATTCGGGTTCGGATCCCATTCGTTTTGCGCGTAGAGCGCGCGGCGGCTCGTGGATACATCCACCTCATCGCCGAAATCAGCTAGCTGGCGCTGACCGTTGAGAAATGTTTTGGCGTTGTCGGTGCGCTTGACCCCTTCAAATTCGGCACCAACCACGAATGTATTTTTGCCATCACCCCAGCTACGCGAAAGCTTGCCCGCGAGATTCCAGGATCGATCGCGCGCGTCGCTCTCACTCGTTTGCCTGAGCGTGGTCGCACCCTGGTTACTGCGCTGTTCGAGCGTGGATTCATTGCTGCTCGCAAGTTGACCGCCGCCGCCGCGTAACTCGTAGCGGGTATCTTGGTCGATGCGCCGATTGAGCATCAGCATGGCGCGCATCACTTGATTTTCGCCTTCAAAGGTGGAGCTTGATTTCGCATAAGGGGCAATGCCAATGCTTTGCGATAATTCGCCCGTGCCGCGATTGTGCGTTCTACTTTTCACCAAAAACGGCTGAATGCTAAATAGCTCGCCCGCGCCGAGCCGCCACTGAATGCGGTTACTAATAAAAATGCTGTTGCGAACATCGTCCGCGCGCGCCATGTTGGTTTGGTCAAGCGTTGTTGCGCCATCACTTAGGCGTGTGGTGAGCGTATGGGTATCGGTGTCGGTCAGCGTTGCGTTATGGCCGGTGTTGAGCGTGAGATTGTAGGTGCCGGTCTCGCCGAGTTTGTCGTTACGCGTCCATGAGAGCGATGGTGAATACTGACCGCGGTCCATCACCACACTCGGGCGAATATCGTTTTGCTTAGTCTGCAAAGGCTCACGCAAAATGATATTGATGGTGCCGGCAATCGCACGCGCACCGGTCTCGGCGGTGGGGGCGCGCAAAATCTCGATGCGCTCGACTTGATCGGGCGAAATATCTTCGATTGAAAACCCCGGTGGGATCCGCTCGCCGTTGAGCAATATCTGCGTAAAACCCCCCGCCATGCCACGCATCCGCACCGGGCCGCCACGGCCCGGCCGGCCACCTTGCGTCACACCGGGTAGCCGACGCATTACGTCGCCGAGATTGCTATCGCCGTATTGCTCAATGTCTTCACGGGTGATGATGATCTTCGCCGCCGTGGAGTCCCGCCGGTCTTGGGTCGCATCGCGTTTGCCTTTGACTTCGACTTTTTCTACTATTTGCGGGGTAGGCGAGGGTGGTTTTTTTTCGGGCGCACTGGGCTCTTGCGCGAAGGCAAAAATTGGCGTGAGGGCTAGCAGGGTGGCGGTGATTGCGGCGCGACGGTTGCGGTTGGCGGGAGCGGGTAGCGGCATGGCGGGAGCGATTTTCTCGTTTTGTTGGCGCAAATAGGGCGCTGGCTAAGAGCAGAGCGCAATAGTAGTCGAAAGTTGCAATGCCTCAGTGGTTTCAAGTGTAAGCAGTCGAAACAGACAAAGCGCCAGCGCATTCAGTGAGCTGAAAACCCAATAGGGGCGCGCGGTTTGGGCGATTCTGGCACCCTGCGACGGTTTGGACCACGCGCTCGTTTGAGGTGCGCCCGCGCACCGGCGCGTGAGCGCGGGCAAATGTCAATCCACGAGTTTGCCGTCACGCGGTTTTGTCGCTAAACTAGAGCATAGAAAAGCAGCGCAGTGACGCACCGATTGTCACGCACAAAAAATCGTAACCAATGGAACCCCATGACCCCAGCCGCGCCAACGGGAAACTCAGCAGCCAGCATCAATTTTGATGTGTCGCATTTGCAATACGACGCGACTAAACGTCGGCTGCGCGAGCGCTATATTGAAGTCCGATTCCCCCAGTTTTCTGATTCCAATACCAGCCTTAGCAATACACCGCAGGTGTTGGTCTGGGCGCGCCAATTTTTAGATGAAGATAAGCCAGGCCATGCCGTGGAGCTACTTGAGCTCGCGTTAGAAGAAAACGCCAATCAGCGCGAGGCGTGGTTGTTTTTAATTGAATACGGTTTTTTAGATAGCGACGCACCGCGCGTGGCCGAGCTTGCCGCTGCCTACGCGGCGCGCTTTGGCCGCGACGGCGCGACCCCGGTTATTGAAGCCATGGGGCACGAACTTGCGCCAAACGACCCACAGTTTCGTCATGTGACCGAAAAAGCGGCACTCCCAAACTGGAGCAGCCTTGCGGCGGCTGGGCGCGATGAAGCGCTACAGCGCACCTATCACGCGGCGCTATTGCGCGCGGCAGCGTTCCACCTTGGCCGATAGCGAGCGCGCCCGGCATGGATATCCGATTTGAAACCACGAAAGCACCCGGCCAAACGGTTGGCCTTCAGCTTACGCGCGCGCATCGCGAGCTCGTTGATCGCCACACCGAGCTTCAGCTAACGCTCGGCAAGCGCAACGTTGTTGATGCGCTTGCCGCCATCACAAAATCACTCTCCGACTTTGAAGACGGCTACCGGCAAGAGCGCGAACGGCTGCTCTTGGGCGGTCTTGTGCAGACTGAAGGCGATGGTGCGGTCGCCGAATGGATGGCGGCCCGCTACGATCATCTTGCGCGGATGGCGTTTGATATTGTGCCCACTGACACCACCAGTAGTGGGCAGCCGACGACGGAGATCGCCTACGCGTGGTCGTTGGCGCTGCTGCTGCAAGGGCACGCCGTGAAGTGGCGGAAAATCGCGGGTCAGCAGGCTGATCCTGCGGCGCGTGGCCGCCTGCATGGGCTTTTTATTTCTGCCCACGGCGCGGGTGTGGCGGCGGTGGGTGCTCGCGTGATGGTTGATCGGTTTATCGCCGAAGCAACCGCTGAATCACTCTATATTCGCGCGCTGCTGCTCGACCGATTTGGCAGCGGCAATCTATCACCGCGTCGCTTAGAAATTCTTGATTCTTGGCTGCTTGTCTCGATTGGCACCTTGTGGCTTTCCAAAACACGTGAGCTGCAAGGCCCCTCGCTGTGCGTCGATCCAAAGACCCCCACGAGCGGCCTTTACCCCGCCAATCCGAAGGAGCGTGCGCGGTTTTATTTATCGCTGCGTGCGTTGCAGCATCAGCTATTGCGCGCCATTGCGAGCTTTCACCAAGGCGCGATTTACCCAAACTGGGGGCTGGGCATCAAGTTTCGGATCGAAGATCACGTCGGCGTGATCGAATTTTTAGAGCGCGAATTTGCCATCATTGAATCGGCCGCGTCGCAAAAAAGTAAACGCCTCAACTTAGGGGCGAATGCTGTCGTCACCGCTTATGTGGGCTTTAACGATGTTTATTCGCGCGCGCTGGTGAGCCAAACCACCGTCATTACCGGCGGTGTGCAGCCATCGAGTGCGGGTGCGCTACCGGTCGCGGAAAGCCGGGTGGGGATGTCGGTATCGGCGATGCGCGTGCCCGGTAGCGAGGCCACCGCCGCCGGGGGGTTCGATGTCGTCCGTGGCCCCGTTTACCTGATCGACATTAGCGACACCGGCATCGGCATCGAGATGCCGGCTGATGAAGCCGCGCGCATCGAAGTTGATAACATGATTGCGCTCCGTATTGACGAAAAACGCCCGTGCGTACTGGGGGTTGTCGTTCGCAAAGCCAATGTACGCAATCGCTACACCACGCTAGTCGGCGTGCGGGTGCTGTCAAAAACACCGCTACGCGCCACCCTAGAGCAGGTGCATGAGGGCAGTGGTCAGCGCCCGCCGGTGAAATCAGTCTTGGTCAATGCGCGTGCCGAGCACGGCTTTGGCGATTCGATTATCGTGAGCGATAGCACGTTTAAAACCAGCCCCGTGATGAGCATCAATATCGCCGACACGATCTTCCACTTGCGCTTGGGCCGCGTGCGCCATCAGGGGCCCGGGTGGAAACTCTGCGCGATCGAGGTCGTGAGCGCGCGCTAGCGTTTCGCGCCGCCTGCGAGCTTCAAGGGCCGGTTTCCCAGCGCCGCCATGATCTTGCCAAAGCGTGAATCGCTAGATTTCACGCCACTTTCCACCACATCGGCTACCCAGCGCTCAATATCAGCATCCGTTGTAAGAGGTGCACCGCGCGCCTCAATCGCTTGCTTCATCGCGCGTAGTTTGAGATCCCGGCGTGAATTGGCAAACGCGTCCGGCGTGGGAAGGTCGAGGGCCATTTCAAGCTGCAAGAGTTGATCGAGTGCCGGTGTCGTGGCGGGCTTACGCCGTGCGGCGAGCGATTTTTCCCACACCGCTGAAAGCGCCGGAAGCGCCGCCCACTGCGGGTCTTCAGCCGCAACGGCTTCATCAACGAGCACACTTTTGGCAACCAGTGCATCGCATACCCGCTGCCACGCGCGTGTGGCACTACCGGCCAAGAGCGCCTGTGCGGCTTCGCGAGCGGCGCGGTATTGGTTATCAAGTTTTGGCGCGTCGTTGCGCGATGTCTCGCCGCCTTTGCGCCACAGAGCATCCACCGCTGCAAGCTCTTTACGCAGTGCGTCCGCCGGTGTTTCGGTATTCAATGCACTCACGCGCGCGATCAGCTCTTGGCGGCGGGTACGTTCGACACTAAAGGTCGCGTCGCGCGCCGAATTGGCAGCATCGCGATTGGTGAATACCGCGTCCGTGGCCGCTTTAAAGCTCGCCCAGAGTTTATTTTCTTGATTGCGCGCGAGCGGTAAGCCCTGCGCGCTTTGCTGCCATTTCTTTTGCAAATCGCGCACACGGTTAATCGTGTCGCGCGCGTTGCTATCGGCAGACAGCGCGGTGGCTTCGGCAATCAGCGCCTGACGGCGCGCTTCTTCGGCATTGCGCGCTTCGTTAAGCGGCGACTCCAGACGCGATACCGAAGCGCGCATTTTGACTAGCAACGCGTCCTTGGATTTTGCCGGCACGGTGTGCTCAACCGGGCCTAGCTTTCGCCACGCCAATTGAAACTGTTCAAGCACACGGCCTACCGCACGCAAGTCAGGCGTTGCGGGCGTGCCGTCAGCGGCTGGCGCCTCGATCACAGTGGCATCCAGAATTGTGATGAGCTTATTGCGCTCCGCCATGTTTTCTTGACGCTGGGCTTTTTGCTTGGCGAGCTGCTCGCCAATCGGCGTGAAAGCGGTTTTGAGCGCGCCATCAAAGCGCGTCCACAACTCTTTATTGGTGGCGCCACCCAATTTATCGACTTCTTTCCAGCGCTCACGTAGCGCGTTAATCGCGTCGCCGTGGAGTTTGAGATTGATTTTTTCGGCCCCAACGGCTTTGGCCAAACCCTCTGCGGCCTCCACCAAATCTTCGCGAACGCGGCCCCCACCCCAGTGCTGCCAGCCCTTGAGGCGCGCAACTTCGGCTTGCAGTGCGTTCACGCTTGCTTGAATTTTTTTATCAAATGGTGCCTTTAAGGCGGCCTCGTCGAGCTTGGCGAGCGCCTTAATCGTTTCGGCCAAATGTCCTTCGGCTAGCGCTTGTTCAGCGGCAGCAAGCAAGGTGAGTTGACCGGCGCGAATCGCGTCGCGCACTTTATCGGATTCTTGTTTTTGCGAGAGACGCGCTTCTTTTTTCGCGTCTTGCTGGCTCGTGCGGCGCGCATTGAGCCATGCCTCCATGCGCTGATCCAGCGGCACCGCAAGGCGCGCTGCCGCACACGCGGGGGCGGCACGCCACTCGTCGCGCGGCGAGGCGGGGGCGGTGTCGGGGTGATTGAGTCGAATCAAAAACGACAAGCGCGAAACCACGGCTTCGTTATCTTGTTTGGCATCTTCAAGCGCTTGTTGCTTCGCGCGCACATCCGGGTGCAGGTTGCCCGAGGGGCGCGTCGCTAGTGCCGTATTGACGGCATCGCCCGCCGCCGCCAGTGCTGCATTTGGCTCACCGGCTTCAAT
>JAYVGG010000410.1:0-6268 GCA_043772475.1 Burkholderiales bacterium | reverse complement strand
TTTCCATGTCTTCCACGTGGGTACGCGCGCGCATGATGCAGCGGCCGCGCCCGGTGCGATAGCCGTCACGCACGCCGTCGATGCCGTAGATGATGCCAGCCGTGGGGAAATCGGGGGCTTTGACGATATCAATCAGCTCTTCAATATCGCAATTCGGATTTGCGAGCACGCGCAGGCAAGCATCAATCGTGTCGGATAAATTGTGTGGCGGGATATTGGTCGCCATGCCAACCGCGATACCAGTGGAGCCATTCACCAGCAAATTAGGGAACCGCGCCGGCAGCACCAGCGGCTCTTGCTCTTTGCCGTCGTAGTTGGGGCCGAAATCGACGGTCTCAGAGTCTAAATCCGCCATCAGTTCGTTGGCGATTTTTTGCATCCGGCACTCGGTGTAGCGCATCGCCGCTGCATTGTCACCGTCCACCGAGCCAAAATTGCCCTGCCCGTCGATTAACGGGTAGCGCAACGAAAAATCTTGCGCGAGCCGCACCAAGGTATCGTAAATCGCGGTGTCGCCGTGCGGGTGGTACTTCCCCATGACTTCACCGACGATACGCGCACATTTCACGTAGGGGCGGTTGTGAACGTTGTTCGATTCTTGCATCGCAAAGAGCACGCGGCGGTGAACGGGCTTCAAGCCATCGCGCGCATCAGGCAGCGCGCGTGAGACGATTACGCTCATCGAATAATCGAGGAAACTCTTACGCATCTCCGCTTCGATTGAGATCGGATGCGTTTCTTTAGCGAATTGGGGGAATAACGGTTCGGTCACAGTGGGCTCTATTCAGAAAAATGAACTAACTCATTGAATTTATAGTGTTTTAAGTCTCGTCAGCGTGTCTAATTTAGCACAATCTCGCATCAAACACCACCCGAACCGGCGAAAACCACTACCGCTGAGGGAGATCGCCCCCCACCTACTACAATAGGTTGTGGTTGGAATTGATTTCCGCCATGCGGCACACGCTGTTGCATTAATGCAACGTTGCCTCGGTATGCCGTTGCGGAAAAGCGTGCCCAAAGTTGTATGCGGCAATTTGAATCGTGTATTATCAGCGCAGTAAGATTTTGAATCTGCTGTTTTTGTTGACACAACTATTTTTGACGGTGTCTGCATTTTTTGCAGGCGCCCGATCCTCCGAACGAAAATAACCCTTAATCCTATTGGGAGTACGAAAAATGAAGATTTCCGTTATCGCAAGACTTCTTGCCGCAAGCACGTTGGTGGCAATGGGTGCCGCACAAGCGGCCTCTGGCCCCAATCTAGTTGATGGCTCCGGCAAGCCCATGCTTGACGGTTCCGGTTCATGCATTGTCACAAGCGGCATCGACGACCCAAAGTGCCAACCCAAAAAAGCAGAAGTGGCGAAACCCGCTGCCCCCGTGGTCGCGCCAACACCGGCCGCGCCACCCAAGCCTGCTGAGCCAGTTAAAGCCGCTGAGCCACCTAAGCCTGTCGTTGTGGCACCACCGGTTGTTGTCGCAGCACCTGTTGTATCGCGCTCGATCGCGTTGCAAGCTGATGCGCTCTTTGACTACAACAAGCACACCTTGAAGCCACGCGGCAAGCGCGCGATTGATGACGCGATTGCTCAAATGCGCTCGATGGATGTTGAAACCATCATCGCTACCGGCCACACCGACTCGAAGGGTGCTGACGGCTACAACCAGAAGCTCTCTGAGCGCCGTGCGGTTGCCGTGAAAAACTACATGGTCTCGCAAGGCATTCCAGCCGCTAAGATCACCACCCTGGGCAAAGGCGAAGCACAGCCTGTCGCTACCAACAACACCGACGAAGGTCGCTCGAAGAACCGTCGTGTTGATATCGAGTTCAAGGGTGTCTCGAAGTAAATCCGCTTCATGATGATCAAAAAGCCCCGCTTCGTGCGGGGCTTTTTGTTTGTGCCGTCAAACCTGTGAGCCGAACATGACCACGCTTCTCGCTGCTCGCTGGGTGATTCCCGTAGAGCCCCGCGCTACCGTCTTGCATCACCACACCGTTGTGGTCGAAAACGACCGCATCGTGGCGCTGTTGCCGCATGACGAGGCTGCGCTGCGTTTTCGCGGCGCGGCCGTTGTGGCGCTACCCCACCACGCGCTGATACCTGGCCTCATCAACCTGCACACGCATACGCCCATGACGCTCATGCGCGGCTTGGCCGACGACACGCCGCTCATGGTCTGGCTGCAAGAGCATATTTGGCCCGCTGAGTCGAAACACGTCTCGGATGAATTCGTCTTCGACGGCACCGAGCTCGCTGCCGCCGAAATGATTCGTTCAGGCACCACCTGTTTTGCCGATATGTACTTTCATCCTGATGCCGGTGCCCGCGCGGTGCAAAAATCGGGGATGCGCGCGGCACTTGGCGGCGCGGTCATGGAGTTTTCCACCCCCTATGCAGCGAATGCCGACGCCTACATCGCGCGCGCGCTAGAGGCGCGCGCGCTATTCGCCGCCGAGCCACGGCTGAAGCTGATGCTGACCCCGCACGCCCCGTACACCGTGGCCGATGCCACCTTTCGTAAGCTCGTCGCCCTGACCAATGATCTCGACGACGTGCAGATGATGTGCCACATACACGAGACGGCGGGTGAGACCCTAGACGGGATGAAGCAGTATGGCGTGCGACCGATTGAGCGATTAGACCGCCTGGGTGTGCTCTCGCGCAATCTGATTGCCGTGCACTGCGTCCACATGACACCCACCGAGATTGCCCTCTTCGCCAAGCACGGCGTACATGTGGCGCACTGCCCGGTATCAAATCTCAAGCTCGCAAGCGGTATCGCCCCGATCAAGGCGCTGCTAGAAGCGGGGGTCAATGTCGGTATCGGCACCGATGGCTGTGCCAGCAATAATCGCCTCGATATGCTGGCTGAGGCGCGCCTCGCCTCGCTTTTGCAAAAAGGCGTATCGGGGGACGCCGCCACGCTTGCCGCCCACACCGCACTCGAAATGGCCACGCTAAACGCCGCCCGCGCACTCGAGTGGGATCAAGAAATCGGCTCCATCATGGTCGGCAAATCAGCAGACTTAGTGGCGATTGATTTATCGAGCATCGAAACGCAGCCTGTGTACGACCCGGTCTCCCATATTTTTCACGCGGCTGGGCGCGAAAACGTCACGCATAGCTGGGTGGCAGGTGAACTCTTGATGGATAATCGTGTTCTAACAAAATTAGACCCCGACGAATTACGCCGCAAAGCCTCACGCTGGCAAAGCCGGATAGCCTGAAACCCCGCGCCCCTATTAGGTTCACAGCAATTTAATCGCCCCTAAATGACCCCCTCCCCCGCCCAAAACGTTGACCCCGCCGAGCTTGCTAAGTTTGGTGCCTTGGCCTCCCGCTGGTGGGACCCATCGAGCGAATTTAAGCCGCTCCACGATATCAACCCACTACGGCTTAATCACATCGACAAACTAGCCAAATTGGCCGGTAAACGCGTTCTCGATGTGGGCTGTGGTGGCGGCATATTGGCCGAAAGCATGGCGGCAAAAGGTGCCGTGGTCACCGGCATCGACCTCTCCGAGAAGCCCCTTGGCGTAGCCAAGCTGCACTTACTGGAATCGGGGCAAAAAGTCGATTATCAACTCATCGCTGCCGAGGATCTGGCCGCAAAATCGCCGGCCACTTTTGACTGCATCACCTGCATGGAAATGCTCGAACACGTGCCCGATCCGGCTTCCACGGTAGCGGCGTCGATGGCGCTCGTAAAGCCCGGTGGCTGGGTGTTTTTTTCTACCCTCAATCGCAACCCAAAATCGTTCCTATTCGCCATTGTTGGCGCGGAATATATCCTCAACATGCTTCCCAAAGGCACCCACGAATACCGCCGCTTCATCACCCCCGCCGAACTCAGCCAAATGGCACGTAATGCCGGGCTTAACGTAGTCAATTTCACGGGAATGACCTACAATCCGTTTACTAAACATTACGCACTCAACGACGACGTTTCAGTAAACTATATCGTTGCCTGCCAGAAGCCCGAATAGGACCTACAAATGACCAACCGCCGCCAATTTATTTCACTCGCCGCCTCACTACCGGCGCTATCGTTGCTCCCCGGCGGTGTGAACGCCGCCACCGAGCCAAAATCAACGCCGAATAAGCTTCTCGTGCTGATTTATTTCAAGGGTGGCAACGATAACTACAACACGATCATCCCCTTCACGAGCGCCAAGTATTACAAACATCGCCCCACGCTTGCGATTAAGCGTGAAGCCACGCTCCACCTCAATGAAACGCAAGGCTTTAACGCAGCCTTGAAGCCGCTGCTACCACTCTGGGATGCACGTGAATTGGCGATTGTGCAAGGCATTGGCCAGCAAGAAATAACCAATCAGCATTACCGCGATCTCGAAATGCAATTCACCGGTGCCGGCCCCGATCAATTTTTCCGCGACGGCTGGCTCACGCGCGCCTTCACCAAAAACCCGCAATCCGCTAACAAGCTCGATTGCATTGGCTTTGACGATCTCGACATCCGCGAAAACGACCCGATGGGCCCGTTTCGCGGCGACCAGCATCGCGTCGTGCAGATTCAGCACCCTTCCGAGTGGCTCACCCACCAAAACATCGCCGCAACCCAACACGAAGTTTCATCGCGCGCCAAAGACATCGCCAAAACATTCGCGCAAGCCGCCCGTATTCCTCTCAAGGCCAATTTCCCAGCGGATGCCTTTGGCGACGCACTCAAAGCGACCGTCGAAATGGCCGCTGCCGGTATCGCCCCGCCCGTTGTCCACATCACCCTTAACGCGCTCGATGGCGATCAGCACAATGCGTTCGACACCCACTGGGATCAGCAAAAACACCACGGCCCCGTGCTCGCCCGCTTCGCCTCTGGCCTCAACGCCTTTCGCGATGCCATGCGCGAAATCGGCCAGTGGGAAAACACGCTCTTAGCCACCTACGACGAATTTGGCCGCTGCCCCAAAGAAACCGAAAAACAAGGCACCCACCATGGCTGGGCCAGCATACAGTTTGTCGCCGGCGGGCGCGTTAAGGGCGGCCTCTACGGCGAGGCCGTGCCGGTGATTGATGTCTATGCCATTGACGGCCCCGAGCCGATCATTGATTACCGCTCGCTCTACACCACCGTGATCGAAAACTGGTGGGGCCACAGCGCCGACGGCATCTTTGCGCGCCGCTTTAAACCGCTCGATATTCTCAAGGCCTAGTGCTGTGAGTGGCCGCGCGCCGCGCGCGGTGCTATTTGATCTCGACGGCACCTTCGCCGACACCGCTGCCGACCTTGCCCGCGCGGCCAACGTGCTGCGCGCACGACGCAATCTCGCACCCCTGCCCAATAGCGCCTACCGCCCCGAAGTATCCAATGGCGGGCGCGGCATGGTGCGCGTGGCCTTTGGTGTAACGCCAGACGAGCCGGACTTCACCAGCCTTCGCGACGAATTTTTAAACGCTTACGCCGACGCAATCTGTGTTGACTCGAAACTTTTTGACGGCATCAACGAAGTCGTCGCAGCTCTCGAAGCAAAGCAAATCATCTGGGGCATCGTCACCAACAAACACACCCGCTTCACCGCGCCGCTCGTGAAAGCACTCGGCATCGACACACGCGCCGCCTGCATCGTCAGCGGCGACACCACCGCGCACGCCAAGCCCCACCCTGCCCCGCTGCTCCATGCCGCCACCCAAATCGGCGTAGCCCCCGAAGACTGCTGGTATGTGGGTGACGATGAGCGCGACATCACGGCAGCGAACGCCGCCAACATGAAAAGCATCATCGCCCACTACGGCTACCTAGGCGGCACCGACCCCGCCACATGGAAGGCCGACACCGGCATCTACAGCCCGCTTGAATTACTCCAAACCCACCCCACCTTCATGACATAATCACTGCCTCAAATCGAATCGGGGCCGACCTGGTTTCGACGTGGGCTACAAAGCAGAATCGTGCATACCGAGGGGTGGTCACCTCGTAAATACAACCGCAAAACAAATAGTCGCAAACGACGAACAGTACGCTCTAGCCGCCTAAAACCCGGCTTGCTCTGCACCGGTGGGCCTCAACGCCGGGTGTTCATGTAGCAATACAGGTTCACAGCAGAGTCATTAACGAGGATCGCTTTGCATCGGGGCACTTGATGCAAGGCTAAATTAAGGTGCCCCGCTTCGCATAAGCCCGCCCCTTGGCGTGTGCGAGGTCAGAATCAAATATGGGGAGCTAAGTATGTAGAGCGACCTGTAGAGGGCTTGCGGACGGCGGTTCGATTCCGCCCGGCTCCACCATCAAAGTAAAACGCCAC
>JAYVGG010000409.1:0-2740 GCA_043772475.1 Burkholderiales bacterium | reverse complement strand
GATGAAGCACTCAAGGCGCTTGAGGCCATCGACCCACGCCAAGCGCAAGTCGTGGAGCTTCGCTACTTTGCCGGCTTATCTATCGAAGAGACGGCCGAGGCCATGGCACTATCACCGGCAACGGTAAAACGCGAGTGGGCGGTAGCACGGCTTTTTTTGAAACGCGCCATGACGAACGCATGACCGATTCAGCGAGTGATGATGAAACCGCCTCGCGGGCGCGCAAGATCGTCGAGGCCACTGTGGCGTTAGACCTGCCGCTTGAGGCGAGGCTCCTCTACGCGCAGCAGCAATGCGGCGACGATCAGGCATTATCTGCTTTGGTTAAAGCCTACTTTCCACTCGACGAGGAGAGCGAATTCATGGGCACCACCGCCCACCCCGCTGTCTGGGCCAGCGTGGCTGCCGCGCGGATTCCCAAGCCACCGAGTGACCCGTATCTCGATACCTTGATCGGCGGCTACAAAGTCACGCGCAAAATCGGAGCCGGTGGCATGGGGGTTGTGTATGTCGCGACCAGCACCGAAAGCACGCTGCCGCAGCAAGTGGCGATCAAAATTTTGCACATGGATGCGGACGACGATCTGGTGCAAAAACTCGATCATGAGCGGCACGTGCTGGCAGCGCTCAACCACCCCAATATCGCGCGCCACATTGATAGTGGCACCACCAAGCAAGGTGCGCCTTATCTGGTGATGGAGTATGTAGACGGTGTGGCGATTGATACCTATTGCGTGACGCACACACTGGATCCTCGCACCTGTGCCGGGCTCATCACACAGCTTTGCGACGCGGTGTACGCTGCCCATCAGCAACACATCATTCATCGCGACATCAAGCCTTGCAATGTTTTAGTCACCGCCCACGGTGTACCCATGCTTTTGGATTTCGGTATCGCGCGCCATATTTCTGCTGAGCCCGGCGGCCACCCAACCGCCCAAGACCTAGACCCCGCCAGGCTTTTCACGCCACGCTACGCGAGCCCGGAGCAGATTCGTGGACTACCCGAAACCGTTGCCACCGATGTTTACGCGCTCGGCCTTTTGCTCTACGAGCTTGTCACCGGCGAAAGCCCGTATGTGCGTATTACGACGCAGGTCGCCGAATCGAACGACCAGACCATGCAAGCGGTGCTCTATGACCCGCTGCGACCGGCGAGTGTGGTGGCACGTGCCGCCGGGCACCGATATAGCACGCAGATCAACGTAGCACTCGATCAGATTTTGAATCAGGCGTGCCATAAAACGGCTGCGCTGCGGTATACGTCTGCCGCCGCACTCGGTGCAGACCTCACGCGCTGGTGCCAAGGCCTGCCCGTGGAAGCTGCAAAGTCTAGGCCGGGCGCGCGGTTTGGCGCGGTTTGGCGGATGGTCGCGTCGTGGTGGCAGCGATAGTTGTGGCGGCGTTGGTAGCACGTCAACCACGTACTTTATCGCGCAAAAATTAAAATCATGTCATCCCGCGCGCAGCCGAGGGATCTGCTTTTTCGGGGCGAGTCCCCCTCGCCCATTCATCGCGCAAACCAAAATCATGTCATCCCGAGCGCAGCCGAGGGATCAGCTTTTCGTGGCATGGCGCGAGTGCCTGCAATCAGCAGATCCCTCGGCTGCGCTCGGGATGACAAGTGGAAGTGGGTGCTGCGAATGGGCACCCTCATGCGCGAGGCTAACGACACTGGGTTCCCGCCTGCGCGGGAATGACGCGTGGCGGCGCTTGCGGCAAAAATGTGGGGCGCAGTTTTGCCGCGCGCACTTAGTCCTGTCATTGCGGCGAAGGCCGCAATCCAGCGGCGTTCGTGGCGCGTCAACCACGTACTTCAGCGCGCAGAAATTAAAACTATGTCATCCCGAGCGCAGCCGAGGGATCTGCTTTTTCGTGGCATGTCGCGAGTGCCCGCAAACAACAGACCCCTCGGCTGCACTCAGGATGACAGGTTTGATTGTTGGGCAAAAGTATTGGGGTGCCAAGCATCGTTCAATGCTCCAAACCCCGCGCCAGCTATGGCGTTTGGGCTGCGACCGGCATTACGGCAATAACGCCGGTGCCACTAGCGCGCACGCGGCCAGCGCTGCAATACGTTCGGCGTTGAAAAAATTCTGTGGTGCCGCCTCGCAATCGAGGATGCCAATAATTTTACCGGCCTCGTCAAATAGCGGCAAGCACGCCTCCGATTGCACCTTGTCGTCACACACATAAAAGCCACCCCCCTCGGCTCGATAGGCGGCAACATCGTCGATCACGCGGGCGGAGCCTTCGAGGCCAACCGTGCTATTGGTGCTGCCTTTGGCGAATTCGGGGGTTAACGGAAACTCGGCGCGTGAGGGGATGCCGCGATAGGCCAACTTCACCAAAGTCCACGCCCCGCCTAGGGTTTCACGTGATTGATAGATGCCGAGCCAGTCTGCCCCGCTAAGCTGCAAGACATGCAAAACCACTTGATTGAGGAGCAATAGTTTTCGCGTGGTGGCTTCAGTACGCCCGCCTAAAATCGCGGATAAATCGTAGGGGGTCGGCGATAGCGCTTCGATGATCGAGCAGGTGCCGTCTTCAGAAAGCATCGGCACCGGATAGGTGTAAAGCGTATCGGCCGTGAGCTGCGGCGCATCGCCACCAATGGCCGCCATCACGCCGTGAATCGCTTTTGCGATCACGGGCGTGTGCGCGAGGTAGCGATCTAAATCAGCGCGGACTAAGTAAGTTTGGATGCGGGTGTGGATGTCTTGCGTACTCATTTTTTGGT
>JAYVGG010000408.1:0-15535 GCA_043772475.1 Burkholderiales bacterium | reverse complement strand
GTGAGTTCAGCCCTAGGGCAGCCGCTGAGTGCGGAAATTGAAATCGTCTCGCTGCAGCCCGGCGAATTCGAGGCGCTGACCGTGCGCTCCGCAAGCCCGGAAGCCTATAACGAGGCCAAGGTTGAATACTCGCCACTATTGCGCCAGCTCAATTTTGCCGTCGCTAAGCGCGCAGACGGTAAGCCGATTCTGCGAATCACGAGCAATGCACCGATTAACGAGCCGTTTGTGGACGTACTCGTCGAGGTCACATGGCCTGCTGGCCGGTTAGTCCGTGAATACCCGATTCTGCTTGATCCACCCGGCTTTGATGCCGCGCGCGTGGCCCCGCCTGTTTCGCGGCCCGCACCGGCACTGGCACCGGCCCCGGTGATTACGTCTTCTGTGATTACGTCGCAGCCAGTCATCTCATCGCCCGCACCGCAGCCCTATGTTGAGTCACGCGTTATTTCAAGCGACTCCTACGGCCCGGTGAAGGCGGGCGATACGCTCGCCAGTATTGCCGCCCAATTCAAACCAGAATCGGTTTCGCTAGACCAAATGCTCGTCGCCCTCTACCGCGAAAACGAAGGTGCGTTCATCGGCAAGAACATGAACCGTCTACGCACCGGGCAAATACTTCGCGTTCCCTCTGAGGGCGAAGTCCTCGGCATCGAGCGCGCCGAAGCGCAAAAAGTCATTAAGGTGCAAGTTGCTGACTGGAAAGCATACCGTGACCAAGTCGCGGGCTCGGCTGCGAATGTGCCGGTTGCATCAGCGAACGCTGCGTCTGGCAAGATTGCCACGGCAAAGCCGACCCTCCCAGCCCCAACCGCTGGCTCGACCGATACACTCAAAATCGCCAAGAGCGAAGCGGCCGGCGGTAAAGCGGGCGGTGCCGGTGCCAAGGGCGGCGCGCAAGAACAACTCAACGCGTTACGCGAAGAAGCGATCAGCAAAGAAAATCAGCTTAAAGAAGCCAACTCGCGCGTGAAAGATCTGGAAAGCCAGATCGACAAAATGACCAAGCTCGCGAAGCTTAAGGGTGATGGCGTGCCTGCGGCGGATGCGAAGGTTGCCGCCAAGATGGCGGATAAAGCCACACCAGCAAAAGCTGTCGATGCACCAAAAGTAGATGCTAAAGCCCTTGAGATCGCGAAAGCGTCTGATCTCGCAAAGGCGGCTGCAGCTGAGGCAGCTAACTCAGCCGCAGCAGCGGATGCGGCGAAAAAAGCCGCACTTAAAACTGCCGACACCACCAAAGCGGGCGGTGCGGCCAAGATTGAGGACACCGCGAAAAAAGATGCACCGCCGGTTCCCGCTGATGCCGTCAAGGTCGCGGAAGCCCCCAAGGCACCCGCTGCATCACCGATTGCGAAGCCCAAAGCCCCGCCTCCTCCTGAGCCAGGGTTTTTGGAAGAATACGGCCTGATGGCCGCCGGTGGTGTTGGCGTACTAGGCGTTGGCGGGCTACTCGCCTTTATTGCTAAACGGAAGAAAAAGGCCGATGCCAAATCCAAAGGCAAGGCTTCGGCAAGTGAACTCTCGTCGATCATGCCAAGCGATCTTAAGCCGAACACCGTCACCGGTGCCAGCAAAGGTGGTTTAGTTGACACCGGCAATAGCTCGTTTCTGACCGATTTCGACAAAACCGGGCCGGGTGCCATTGATACCGATGAGGTGGATCCCGTCGCCGAGGCCGAGGTTTACATTGCTTACGGTCGCGATACGCAGGCCGAAGAAATTCTGAAAGAAGCGATGTCGCGCGACAAAGGTCGCCATGAAATTCCAATGAAGCTTTTGGAGATTTACCACGCTCGTAAAAGCGCGCCCGCTTTTGAGACCGTTGCCAAAGCGCTCAAAGAATCCGCTGGCGGCGATAGCGCCATTTGGGCCAAGGCGGCGGCCATGGGCTCGTCGATTGACCCGACAAATTCGCTTTACGGCGGCAGTGCGGCGGCGTTGGCTGCTACCGGCAAATTTACCGCTGGTGCTGCCGGTGTTGGTGCGATTGCGGCGGCCGCAGCCGTATCGGCGGCACCGCCTGATCTTGATTTTGACCTAGGCTTTAGTGATGCCCCGGCGAGCGCAGCCATGCCGGCACCGGTTGATCTTTCGGCACCCGTCACTGGGCAAGGGGCGGCACCTATTGAGATGGATTTCAACCTTGATACTGGGTCTGCCACTGGCGCACCGGCGGCCACCGCGTCCGAAAATTTAACAACAGATGCCGCACCGGGCGGCGCACTTGACTTTGACCTAGCCTTTGAGCCGTCAGGAACAATGCCCGTTACGCCTGCGGCCAAAGCCGCCGCTGCGACGGCTTTGGCCGCGCCAACGTTTGATTTTGATTTATCAGCGCTTTCACTTGATCCGCCAGCTGATAACGCCAAGAGCACGGCGGCTATGTTTGATACGTCTGACAAAACCATGGCGCTCAAGGTTACTGCACCGGCCGCGAGTGCGCCGGTAAGCGCAGAAATGTCCACCGCAGTTACCACCAAGCTCGAGCTTGCAAAAGCGTATGTCGAAATTGGCGATAGCGAGGGTGCTAAGGAAATTCTGCTTGAAGTCGCGCGGGAAGGTAACGCCGCGCAACAAGCTGAGGCCAAGGGTATCCTAGCCGGCATCTAGCGGGCAGCGCATTCTTCAATCCTAGGGCGCGGTGCTTACCGCGCCCTTTTTCATTTAACTCTTCCGTCCGCACCAATCCATGCGAATCGCACTCGGTATCGAGTATCACGGTGCTGCCTTTTGTGGCTGGCAAGCGCAGACATCTGGCTGCGGCGTGCAAGATCATATCGAGCGCGCATTAGCGGCCTTTATCGGCGCAAGTGACGCCCGCATCCCCGTTATCTGCGCGGGGCGCACCGATACAGGGGTACACGCGATTGCCCAAGTTGCCCACTTTGATACTGCAATCGTGCGTGAGCCGTCGTCGTGGGTGCGTGGCACTAACGCCTTCTTGCGTGCCGACGTGCGCGTGCTATGGGCGGCAAACGTGCCCGATACGTTCCACGCGCGCTTTGCGGCACGCTCGCGCGCGTACCGGTATGTGCTGGTGAATGATCCCGTTGAGGTGGCGCTGCTTCAAGGGGCGGCGGGGTGGTTTCACGCGCCGCTTGATTTGGCGGCGATGCAGGCGGCTTCTGCATTATTGCGCGGCGAGCATGATTTTTCGGCCTTTCGTGCGGCCGGCTGCCAAGCAAAATCTCCGATTAAAACCCTGTACGATGTCAGCATTGGCCGCCAAGGGCAGATGATTTTTTTTGATTTCCGCGCAAACGCATTTTTGCACCACATGATCCGCAATATCGTCGGCACTTTAGTGTACTTGGGGGCTGGGCGGATCTCGATTGGGGACTTTTCAGCGCTCTTGTTAGCGCGTGATCGTGCGCTCGCACCGCCCACGTTCGCCCCAGATGGGCTTTACTTTGCGGCTGTTGAATATGACCCAAGCTTTAATTTACCGCCTTTTCCGCACCGACATTTTTTGAACCACTCTCTGCCCTCATGCGCCGCACCCGAATAAAAATTTGCGGTATCCGAGCGCTTTCCGACGCGCTTGAAGCGGTGCGCCTAGGCGCAGATGCCATTGGGCTCATTTTTTATGCGGGCTCGCCGCGTGTGGTGAGCATTGCCGAGGCAGCGCGTATTCGTGCCGCACTACCGCCATTCGTGTCCACGGTGGCCTTGTTTGTGAATGCCAGCGCTGATGAAGTGGCGGCTGTCACGCGCTTGGTAAAGCCCAGCTTGTTGCAGTTCCATGGTGAAGAAGACAATAGTTTTTGCGCGCAATTTGCAATGCCTTTCCTAAAAGCGGTGCGCGTCGGTGGCCAGATGGGGGCGGGCGATTTGCTACAATGCCATGACCAATTTCCGCAGGCCGCCGCACTGTTATTCGATACCCTTTCTGCGAGCGGCCACGGAGGCACGGGTGAAGTTTTTGATTGGTCGCTCATTGCGCCGGTGTTGCGTGAAAAAATTGTTTTAGCCGGTGGGCTGACACCAGACACCGTAGGTGCCGCCGTACAATTGATACGCCCTTTCGCGGTGGATGTGTCGAGTGGTGTTGAGGTCCGTAAAGGCGTAAAAGATCACGACAAAATGGCGCGATTCGTAGCCGCCGTTCGCGCCGCCGATAGCAGCGCTGCAACCAACTAGGATTAAGCAAATGCAAATGTACGATCTCCCTGATGCACGTGGCCACTTTGGGCCTTATGGCGGTGTGTTTGTTGCCGAGACCTTGCAGGGTGCGCTCGAGGCACTCAAGCTTGAATACGAAAAAGCGCAAAAAGACCCGGCGTTTTTGGCCGAATTTCATAGCGAACTTAAACACTATGTTGGCCGCCCCAGCCCGATTTATCACGCCAAGCGCTTGTCGCTTGAGCTCGGTGGCGCGCAGATTTATTTGAAGCGTGAAGACTTAAACCACACCGGCGCGCACAAAATTAACAACACCATCGGCCAAGCGCTACTCGCGCGCCGCATGGGTAAGCCACGCGTGATTGCCGAGACCGGTGCTGGCCAGCATGGTGTTGCCACCGCCACCGTCGCCGCCCGTTACGGGCTCGAATGCGTGGTCTACATGGGCTCTGAAGACATCAAACGGCAAGCCCAAAACGTGTATCGCATGAAGCTCTTGGGTGCCACCGTGGTGCCGGTTGAGAGTGGCTCAAAGACCTTAAAGGACGCGCTAAACGAGGCGATGCGCGATTGGGTCACCAACGTTGAAAATACGTTTTATATTATCGGCACCGTGGCGGGCCCGCATCCCTACCCGATGTTAGTGCGCGATTTTAATTCGGTCGTAGGCAAAGAGTGCGTAACGCAAATGCCAGAACTCATTGGCCGCCAGCCCGATGCCGTGCTCGCCTGTGTTGGTGGCGGCTCGAACGCGATGGGAATTTTTTACGATTACATTCCTTATCCCAACGTGCGCTTGATCGGCTGCGAGGCAGGCGGGGAGGGTGTCTCCACCGGAAAACACGCGGCATCGCTCACCGCCGGCACGCCGGGCATCTTGCACGGCAATCGCACGTATCTCATTCAAGATGACAACGGCCAAATTATTGAAACGCATTCGGTTTCGGCCGGGCTCGATTACCCCGGCGTGGGGCCTGAGCACGCGTGGTTAAAAGATGCCGGGCGTGCCGAGTATGTGCCGGTCAATGATGATGCCGCCTTGGCCGCGTTTCATCGCCTCTGTCGCACCGAGGGCATTATCCCCGCACTCGAATCAAGCCATGCTGTGGCGCACGCCATGGCGATTGCGCCGACGATGACAAAAGACCAAGTTTTGTTGGTCAATATGTCGGGGCGGGGAGACAAGGACATGGCGACGGTTGCCGAGCGTTCAGGACTACAATTTTTTTGCCGGCCATCGTGCCAAGCGGCGACCAAAATCTAATCAAGGCTTACAAATGTCTCGCATCAACGCAACCTTCGCACGCTTAACCGCCGAAAAAAGAAAAGCGCTCATCCCGTTCATTACCGCCGGAGATCCGGGTGCGGCCACCACCGTTCCGCTCATGCACGCGCTGGTGCGCGCGGGTGTGGACGTGATCGAGCTCGGTGTACCGTTTTCCGACCCGATGGCAGATGGCCCGGTGATTCAGCGCGCGTCAGAGCGTGCAATCTTAAACGGCGTGGGATTGCGCGACGTATTAAAAATGGTGCAAGAATTTCGTACCAAAAATAGCGAAACCCCCGTCGTGCTCATGGGCTACGCCAACCCTATCGAGCGCATGGGCTTAACCACCTTTGCCACCGATGCGGCCAAGGCAGGCGTCGATGGCGTGCTTGTTGTTGATTACCCACCGGAAGAAAGCGCCGAGGTCCTGCGCGCTTTTGATGCCGCCGGAATTGATTCCATTTATCTCCTCTCGCCCACCTCAAGCCAAGCGCGTATCAAAATGGTTGCCCAGAGCGCCCGTGGCTACATTTACTACGTCTCACTCAAGGGGGTCACGGGGGCCGCCAATATCGACACCGCTGAAGTTGCGGCCATGATCGCCAATATCAAAACCATGACGTCACTCCCGGTGGGTGTCGGCTTTGGCATCCGTGATGGCGCAACGGCTAAGCGTGTTGGTGCTTCGGCGGATGCGGTCGTGATCGGCTCGCGCATTATTCAAGAAATTGAAGCTTCCAGTGCTGACACCGTGGTGGAAAATGTATACCGCCTCGTTCACGAGATTCGCAGCACCATGGATGCCTAAAGAGAGATTGCTATGTCTTGGTTTAGAAAACTCCTGCCGCCGAAGATCAATCTCGATTCCACGCCCACGCGTAAGGCCGTGCCCGAGGGGCTTTGGAACAAATGCACATCGTGCCAAGCGACACTTTATTTCACCGATCTTGAAAGTAATTCGCACGTCTGCCCGAAGTGCAATCACCATCACCGCATCTCGGCGCGTACCAGGCTTGATTTGTTTTTTGATCCGCAAAACCGCGCCGAAATTGGCTCGGAAGTCGCCCCGGTCGATACGCTGAAATTTAAAGATACGAAAAAATACGTTGACCGGCTTGAAGACGCACAAAAGGTAACCGGCGAGAGTGATGCGCTGGTGGTCATTCAAGGGACAGTGAACAGCGTGCCGATGATCGCGGCAGCGTTTGAATTTAGTTTTCTAGGGGGCTCGATGGGCTCCGTGGTGGGCGAGCGTTTCGCGCGCGCGATAGAAGCCTGTGCGGACGAAAAAATGCCCTTCGTGTGCTTCACTGCATCTGGCGGCGCACGGATGCAAGAAGGCCTGCTATCGCTCATGCAGATGGCAAAAACGACTGCCGCACTGCACCAGCTATCGGCTTCGCGCCTCCCCTTTATCTCTGTCTTAACCGACCCCACCATGGGCGGCGTATCGGCAAGTTTTGCCATGTTGGGTGATGTCGTTATCGCCGAACCCGGCGCGCTTATTGGCTTTGCGGGCCCTCGGGTGATTGAGCAGACCGTGCGTGAGACGCTGCCGGATGGCTTTCAGCGCGCCGAATTTTTGCTCGAAAAAGGCGCGATTGACATGATCGTGGATCGCCGCGAGATGCGCGTCAAGATTGCGGGTCTGGTCACGTTACTGCAACGTGAGCCAGCACCCGCCGCTGCGGCCTGATTCAAATCGTGCAGGACAAAACACTCGCTGAGTGGCTCGACTACATCGGCCGCCAACACAGCGCCGAAATCGTCATGGGGCTTGAGCGGGTGCGAGAGGTGTGGGCGCGCATGGGTAAGCCGCAAGCCCCGCGCAATATCATCGTCGGCGGCACCAATGGCAAGGGCTCGACCTGCGCGATGCTCGAATCCATCTACGCCATCGCGGGCTACAAAACCGGCTTCTACACCTCGCCGCATTTGCTGCGCTATAACGAACGTGTCCGACTCAACCGGGCGGACGCGAGTGACGCAAAGCTCTGCGCGGCGTTCGCAGCCGTCGAGGCCGCGCGCATCACCCCCACGCTCATCCCGTTTACCTATTTTGAATACGCGACGCTCTCAGCCCTCTGGCTTTTTGCCGAAGAAAAAGTAGAGGTTGCACTACTCGAAGTCGGCATGGGTGGGCGGCTTGATGCGGTGAATTTAGTCGATGCCGATGTGAGTATTGTGACCAGTGTGGATCTCGATCATCAAGGCTATCTAGGCAACACGCGTGAGCAAATCGCGTGGGAAAAAGCGCATATTTATCGCACCAATCGCCCCGCAATTTTTGCCGATCACATGGCGCCAGAAACACTTAAAACCTACGCCGAAACGCTCGGTGCCGAGCTTATCGTGTTGAATCGCGATTACCGATTTTCCCGCATGGATAATCAGTGGCAGTTTCTCATGACGCACGCGGGCTCCCTCCACGCCCGCCACGCCTTGCCGCTACCGGCGCTACGCGGCGATTACCAGCTTAAAAATGCTTCGGCTGCGCTGGCCGCGATCACCTGCTTAGGCGAGCTGTTGCCGGTGTCACTCAATCACATCAAGCGCGGCTTACTCGAAGTCGAATGGCCGGGGCGCTTGCAAGTCTTGCCGGGGCGGCCTACGGTGGTGCTCGATGTCGCGCACAACCCGCACGCCGCGCGCGCCTTGGCGGACGCCATGGGCTCGATGGGCTATTTTGAAAATACCTACGCCGTCTTCGCGATGCTCAAAGACAAAGACATGGCCGGCGTGATCGACGCACTCAAAGGGCGCGTGGATCGCTGGTTTATCGCGGGCCTACCCACCGAGCGTGGGGCCAGTGCTGAGCAGATCGCAGCCCTGCTACGCGCGCAGAAATGTGATGATCGCATCGTCCTGTGCAGCACCGTCACGACCGCCTACCAAGCCGCACGGGAAATGGCGAAGCACAATGATAGAATTTTAGTCTTTGGTTCTTTCTATACGGTCGCTGATGTTTTAGCGACATCCCGCTCGGCAACGTAGCATTTTCGACTCTCACACTATGGCCAGTACTGCCCCTCTTTCCGCCACTGAGCTTGAACTAAAACGGCGCGGTCGCCGCCGCCTCATTGGTGCGGTCACCTTGGGCCTCGTCGCCGTGGTGGTGCTACCGATGATTTTTGATGCCGAGCCCAAGCGTGCGACCAAGAGTGGGCAAGAGATTTCGATTCAGATCCCGCCTAAAAATGGCCTGCCGCCTTTGCCCGTGCCGGGCGTGCCCGCCAAAGCTGTGATCGAGGCCGCCCCCAAGGCATTGCCCGCACCTACCCCTGCCGCTGCGCCTGCGCCGCCACCGGTGGCCGTGGTACTACCGGATAAGCCGGTGGCGGCACCGGCTACCGCGCTCGTCCCACCCACCGCCCCAGCCGCCGCCCCGAAGCCCGCCGCTGCCCCCGCACCCTCCAACGTGAAATCCGGCTTCGTCGTGCAGGTCGGCGCGTTTCGCGATGCGGATAACGCGAAACAAATCATCGAGCAAATGAAAGCGGCCAAACTCCCCGTATTCACCGATACCGTCACCGTCGTTGGCGGCAAGGTCACGCGTGTGCGTCTGGGGCCGTTTACCGCGCGCCCACAGGCAGAAGCCATGGTGGCGCAGGTAAAACTTGCTGGTGCTGAGGGCAAAGTCGTTGCCTACCCGTAATTTTTTGTGAATCTGTAGCGTTACCCCGAAAGTTTTTTATGTGCGGCATTGTCGGAATCGTTTCAAAATCTGCGGTCAATCAATTGCTCTACGACGCGCTCACGGTGCTCCAGCATCGCGGCCAAGACGCGGCCGGCATCGCGACTGCCGAAGGCCGCACTTTTCACATGCATAAAGAAAAAGGCCTCGTGCGCGACGTGTTTCGCACCCGCGATATGCGAAATCTCGTCGGCAATATGGGCATCGGTCATTGTCGCTATCCCACCGCTGGTTCCGCTGCCAGTGTTGCCGAGGCGCAGCCTTTTTACGTCAACTCCCCCTTCGGTATCGTGCTGGGGCACAACGGTAATTTGGTCAACACGGCCGCGCTACAGCGCGAGCTTTTTCAAGACGATCTGCGTCACGTTAATACCAATTCGGACTCTGAGGTTTTGCTCAACGTACTCGCGCACGAGATTCAGCAAGCCGCGCGCGGCCAGCGGCTCGACCCTGAGGCGATATTTGAAGCGGTTGCTGGAGTACATGGCCGCGCGCGCGGTGCCTACGCGATTGTTGCCATGATCGCGGGCTACGGCCTCCTTGCGTTTCGCGATCCGCACGGCATTCGCCCGCTCATCATGGGCAAGCGGGAGTCGGCTGATGGCGGGGTCGAGTTTATGGTGGCCTCTGAAAGTGTGGCCATTGATGTGGCGGGGTTCACGGTGACACGCGATGTGGCACCCGGTGAGGCGATTTTGATTGACACCTCCGGCAATTTTTACGCGCGCCAATGTGCGCCTGCCGCAGCACTCAACCCATGTATTTTTGAGTACGTTTATTTGGCGCGCCCTGATTCGGTGATGGATGGTATTTCGGTCTACGAGACGCGCTCGCGCATGGGAGCCTCGCTCGCGCGCGAAATTTTGCGTGCAGCACCCGATATAAAAATCGACGTGGTGATACCGATCCCCGACACCAGCCGCCCCTCAGCAGTCGAAGTCGCGCAAGTGCTGGGTGTGAAATATCGCGAAGGCTTTATCAAAAACCGTTACATCGGCCGCACCTTCATCATGCCGGGGCAGGATGAGCGTAAAAAATCGGTGCGCCAAAAATTAAACGCGATGGCCGTCGAATTCAAGGGTAAGAATGTCTTGCTCGTCGATGACTCCATCGTGCGCGGCACCACCTCGCGTGAGATCGTGCAAATGGCGCGTGATTGCGGTGCCTTGAAGGTTTATTTTGCGTCCGCCGCCCCGCCGGTTCGCTTCCCGAATGTGTACGGCATTGATATGCCCACCCGCTGCGAGCTGATCGCCACCGGCCGTGATGCCGCAGGCATTGCCGAGGCGATTGGGGCGGACGCGGTGTTCTACCAGAGCCTGGACGATTTAATCAGCGACGTGCGCGCGTGCAACCCAAAAATTTCCACCTTTGATGCATCCTGCTTTGATGGCCGCTACGTGACGGGCGATGTCTCGGCCGAATATCTGGCGGATATCGAGAGCAATCGCAAAGACGGCGAAACCGCGCAAGCAGGGGCGCAGCAGCTAGATCTCGGGCTCGATGTCGCGATGACTGGCCCATGAGCGAACAGTATCAATTCGATACGAACGCCGTCCGTGCCGGGCAGGTGCGTAGCGATTTTCAGGAACACTCGGAGTCGCTGTTTCTCACATCGAGCTTTGTGTACAAAGATGCGGCTGAGGCTGCGCGGCGCTTTGCGAATCAAGAGCCGGGCTACCTATACAGCCGTTTCACGAATCCCACCGTCACCATGTTTCAAGACCGCCTGGCAGCCCTTGAAGGCGCCGAAGCCTGCATCGGCACAGCCACGGGCATGGCGGCCATTGCCAGCACTGTGATGGGGCTTTTGAAGCAGGGCGACCATATTGTCTCGTCGCGCAGCGTATTTGGCACGGTGGTGCCCTTGCTCGATCAAATCTGCGCGCGTTTCGGGGTCACCACGAGCTGGGTAGATCCGACCAGCCTTGACGCATGGCGCGCCGCCATCAAGCCCAATACACGCCTCTTGTTTTGCGAAACGCCATCGAACCCGTTGGCAGAGATTTGCGACATTGCCGGGCTCGCCGCACTCGCTAAACAAGCGAATGCGATCTTGGCTGTCGATAATTGCCTGCTCACGCCCGCCCTACAGCGCCCGATAGAATTCGGGGCCGATTTAGTCATCCATTCCGCCACCAAATTCCTCGATGGGCAAGGGCGTGTGTTAGCCGGTGCGGTGTGCGGGCGCAAAACCTTGGTGGATCAAATTTACGGCTTTGTGCGAACGGCGGGCCCTTCACTTTCGCCGTTTAACGCATGGATTTGCTTGAAGGGCATGGAGACCTTGCGCTTACGTGTAGAGGCGCAATCACGCGCGGCGCAGCTGATTGCCGAATGGCTCTCAACCCAATCCAAGGTAAAGCGCGTCTACTACGCGGGGCTCCCATCGCACCCACAGCACGCACTCGCGATGAAGCAATCTGCACTGCAAGGTGCCGTGGTCGCGTTCGACATTGCGGGTAATCGGGAAGCCGCATGGCGCATGGTGGATGCGCTTAAGCTCCTTTCCATCACGGCCAATCTCGGTGACACCAAATCTACCATTACCCATCCCGCCACCACCACGCACGCGCGCATTACGCAAGCGGAGCGTGATGCGGCGGGGATTGGGGAGTCACTCTTGCGGATTGCGGTGGGGCTGGAGGACATCAGCGATTTGAAAATCGACCTTGCGCGAGGGCTCGCAGCGGTTTAACGTGGACTCGGTGCGGTTTAACGAGGACTCGCAGCGGTTTAACGTGGACTCGGTGCGAGAACCACGTAATCCTCAAACACCGCGCCCCTATTTGGTTTCCAGCCGATAACTCAAGTTTTACGCGCGTCGTTGTGCGGGCACATCGGTGCAAACGCCCTCAAGCATTTCCGCCGCCATCCCGATAGATTCACCAAGCGTCGGATGCGGGTGGATCGTTTTGCCGATGTCGGTCGCGTCACAGCCCATTTCAATGGCGAGCGCTAATTCGCCGATGATGTCACCCGCGTGTGTGCCGACAATAGCGCCACCGATGATGCGGTGGGTCTCGGTGTCAAAAATCAATTTGGTAAAGCCCTCGTCACGGCCATTCGCAATCGCGCGGCCTGAGGCCACCCACGGGAAGACCGATTTTTGAATCTTGAGGCCTTTTGCTTTGGCTTCATCTTCGGTCACGCCCACCCACGCCACTTCTGGGTCGGTGTAGGCCACCGACGGAATCACGCGTGCATCGAAAAATGATTTTTGCCCGGCCGCCACTTCGGCGGCCACATGCGCCTCATGCACGGCCTTGTGAGCAAGCATGGGCTGGCCGACGATATCGCCAATCGCGAAAATATGCGGCACGTTGGTTCGCATTTGATTGTCGGTGGTGATGAAGCCGCGCTCCGTTACCGCCACACCCGCCTTATCGGCGCTGATTTTTTTGCCGTTGGGTGCTCGGCCCACACTCATCAGCACCATGTCGTAGCGCACGGGCTCTTTTGGGGCAGCTTCGCCTTCAAAGGTGACGTAAATCCCGTCGGCCTTAGCCTCCACGTCAACGGTTTTGGTTTTGAGCATGATGTGGTCAAAACGCTTCGCGTTCATCTTCAGCCACACCTTGACCAGATCACGGTCGGCACCCTGCATGAGTCCATCCATCATCTCGACCACGTCTAAGCGCGTGCCAAGTGTGGAGTAAACCGTGCCCATCTCAAGCCCAATAATGCCGCCACCAATGACGAGCATCTTTTTCGGAATCTCCTTGAGTGCCAACGCGCCGGTGGAGTCCACAATGCGCGGGTCGGTGGGGATAAACGGTAAGCGCACCACCTGCGAACCCGCTGCAACGATGCATTGCTTAAAGCGAATGATTTTTTTCTCGCCCGATTTTTCTTGGCGCGCACCCGTGGTGAGCTCGACTTCAATGCGGTGAGCATCCACGAATTGTCCCACCCCGCGTACTACCTCGACCTTACGCATCTTCGCCATCCCTGCGAGGCCGGTGGTGAGCTTGCCGACAACTTTATCTTTCCAGCCGCGCAATTTATCGAGATTGATTTCGCGCGCGCCAAAGGTGATGCCGTGATCGGCAAGCGCTGCCGCTTCATCGGCGACGGCGGCCACGTGGAGCAGCGCTTTGGAGGGGATGCAGCCCACGTTTAGGCAGACACCGCCGAGTTGCGCGTAGCGCTCAATCAGGATTACGTTGAGACCAAGATCGGCTGCGCGAAAAGCCGCAGAGTAACCACCGGGGCCAGCACCGAGGACGACCAAATCGCAGTCGAATTCGCCAACCGACGTTGGCGCGATCGTTGCCGAAACGCTGGAAACCGGCGTGGTTATTGGGGTTTCAGTCGTTAGCACAACCGCTTCCGCTGTCTCAAGCATCAAGATGACGCTGCCCATCGACACCTTATCGCCCACCTTAACGGCGATGCCCTTGACCACGCCTGCATGTGTAGACGGCACTTCCATTGTTGCCTTGTCGGATTCAAGCGAGATCAATGAATCGTCTTTTTTTACCGTATCGCCCGCCTTGACCAAGATTTCGATGACAGGAATATCGGTGTAATCGCCAATATCGGGGACGGTAACTTTGATGAAGTTGCTCATGTTTGTGCGCTCAGTGTTGGATGTAAGCGGGGGAGGGGACGGCGAAAATTACAACACCAATTTCCGAATATCCGACATCAAGCCCGCCATATAGGTTGAGAATCGCGCTGCCGACGCACCATCAATCACCCGATGGTCATACGATAGCGACATCGGCAAAATCAAACGCGGCACAAATTCACGGCCATTCCACAGAGGCTGCATTTTCGCCTTCGACACACCGAGAATCGCCACTTCCGGCGCATTGATGATTGGCGTGAAGAACGTCCCGCCGATACCGCCCAAGGACGAAATCGAGAAGCAACCACCTTGCATTTCGGAGCCCGATAGCTTGCCCTCGCGCGCCTTGGCTGCAAGTTCAGACGATTCACGGGCAATTTCACTCACTGATTTTTTGTCAGCGTCTTTAATCACCGGAACCACCAAACCATTCGGTGTATCCGCGGCAAAGCCTACGTTGAAATATTTTTTCAGCACCAAGTTTTCACCACCGGGCTCAAGTGACGCATTGAACTCAGGGAATTTTTTCAGCGCGGCCACACTTGCCTTGATGAGGAAGGCAAGCATCGTCACCTTCAAGCCGCTTTTGGCAAGCTCTTCATTGGTGGCGACGCGAAACGCTTCAGCTTCGGTAATGTCGGCTTCGTCATGCTGCGTCACATGCGGAATGCCCACCCAATTGCGATGCAGATTGGCACCCGATAATTTCTTGATGCGCGAAAGTGCGCGCGTCTCGATCGCGCCAAATTTAGTGAAATCCACCGGCGGCATGGTCGGCAAACTAAATCCACCAACTGCCCCGAACCCCGCGCCAGTGCTAGGCTTTGCGAGTTCTTGTTTAACAAAACCCTTCACATCTTCTTCGGTAATGCGGCCTTTTAATGCGCTGCCTTTTACCTTCGCAAGATCAACCCCGTACTCGCGTGCGAGCTTACGGATGGATGGGCTTGCGTGTACGTGGGCTGCGATCGCACCGGTGTTTGTCGGTGCGCTGGCGGGTGCCGCCACGGGAGCGGGGGAGGGTGCCGGTGCAGGTGCCGGAGTACTAACCGCCACCACGGCCTCAGCCGAAACCCGCGCGGGTGCTGGGGTTTGGGCCGGTGGCGCGGTTGTAGCCGACGCTGTGGCGACCGCTTCTTCCACCATCGCAATCAAGCTACCCTTAGAGACTTTGTCGCCCAGCTTCACTTTGATTTCCCGCACCACGCCCGAATGCGATGAAGGTACTTCCATCGTCGCCTTATCGCTTTCGAGTGCCGCCAGTGAATCTTCTTTCTTAACCGTATCGCCCACCTTGACCAAGATTTCGATCACGGGGATGTCAGCAAAATCACCGAGATCTGGGACGCGAATTTCTACCAAATTTGCCATGTTGATTTTCCTTAGTTGGTAGGGGTCAGACTGTCCATGGCGCTGGTTTTTCGGTGTCGATCCCGTATTTCTTGATCGCCTCCGTCACAACGCGCATCGGCACGGTGCCTTCATCGGCCAGCGCCTTCAATGCCGCCACCACCACGTAGTAGCGATTCACCTCGAAAAATTTCCGTAGCTGCTTACGCGTATCCGAGCGGCCATAGCCATCGGTGCCGAGTACGGTCATTTTGCGATCAGTGACGAAGGGGCGAATCTGCTCCGCGAACGAGCGCATGTAATCGGTGGACGCAATCGCGGGACCCTTGCGGCCTTTGAGCAAAGCCGCCACGTGCGAGACCTTTTGCAGCTCTTCAGGGTGCAGCATGTTGTGGCGCTCAGCCGCCATGCCGTCCCGGCGAAGCTCGGTGAATGACGTGCAGCTCCAAATATCGGCAACCACACCCCAATCAAGCTCAAGCAATTCACTCGCCGCAATCACCTCGCGGAAAATCGTGCCAGAGCC
>JAYVGG010000407.1:0-3472 GCA_043772475.1 Burkholderiales bacterium | reverse complement strand
ACATCAAAGGTTTACGTGGCGCCGTACTCCTACATTCAGGTCTACGTGATTGATGCCAAAACCATGCGCGTGATCGAAAAAAACGCGCGCCATGATTTCACCAAAATCTACGACCCCACCTCCACCGCACTCGATGTGGGGCGCAGCATTGCGCCGGAAGTGATTGCGGATCGCATGGTGCGCTTGATTGAGGTCTCGGTGGGCAAAGCGCTCGGCGACACCGAAGCCGGCTCACGCGTCGATATTGGCGACATCGTGCCAGTGGATAGCAAAAAAGCCGAACCCAAGAAGTAAGTCAATTTGCGATTGCTGCACTGCAACGTATAATTAAACCGCGCCGAAAGCTGGTCGGCGCGAGCGTGATCCCGCTTCGCTACTTTCGCAGTCTCAAGCTTGAGGCTACCCCCCGCGAACGGTGACCTTTTCCAGCACACTGCACCCTTCGAGACTCGGCGAAACAAGGGCGCGCATTTGAGAGTCGAAATTCATGAAGAAGCAAAGCCCGCCCGCTGTGGCCAAGTCCCGCGACGGTAAACCCAAAAAAGTTGTCTTAGCCTACTCCGGCGGGCTCGATACCTCGGTCATTTTGAAATGGCTGCAAGACGAATACGCCTGCGAAGTCGTTACCTTCACCGCCGATATCGGCCAAGGTGAAGAGGTGGAACCCGCGCGCAAAAAAGCGCTCGCCATGGGCATCAAAAAGGAAAATATCTTTATCCAAGACTTGCGCGAAGAATTCGTGCGCGATTTTGTGTTCCCCATGTTCCGTGCGAATACGGTTTACGAGGGCGAATACTTACTCGGCACCTCGATTGCGCGCCCGTTAATTGCGAAACAACTCATCGACATCGCCCGCAAGACCGGTGGCGACGCGATCTCACACGGCGCGACTGGCAAGGGTAACGACCAAGTGCGTTTTGAGCTCGGTGCGTATGCCTTGATGCCAAACGTAAAAATCATCGCCCCGTGGCGCGAGTGGGATCTACTCTCGCGCGAAAAATTACTGGCCTACGCCGACAAGCACGGCATCCCAGTTGATTTCAAAAAGCGCAAAGGCGGCGGCGCACCGTACTCGATGGATGCGAATCTGCTGCACATTTCGTATGAAGGCGGCATCCTCGAAGACCCCAATTTCGCCCCCGAAGACAGCATGTGGCGCATCACGGTCTCCCCCGAAAAAGCGCCGAATAAGCCCGAAATTATTTCGCTCGATTACAAGAGGGGCGATATTGTTGCCATCAACGGTAAAAAAATGTCGCCCGCTACCGTGCTCACCGAATTGAATCGTCTCGGTGGCAAACACGGCATTGGCCGCCTCGATATGGTGGAGAACCGCTACGTCGGCATGAAATCACGCGGCTGCTACGAAACGCCCGGCGGCACCATCATGCTGCGTGGCCACCGCGCGATGGAATCCATCACCATGGACCGCGAAGTGCTGGCGCTGAAAGATGACCTGATGCCGCGCTACGCGCGCATGATTTACAACGGCTATTGGTTTTCGCCGGAGCGCATTTTGCTGCAATCCTTGATCGACCAATCGCAAGAAACCGTGAACGGAACGGTGCATTTGAAGCTCT
Source organism: Burkholderiales bacterium (assembly GCA_043772475.1). Lineage (GTDB taxonomy): Bacteria > Pseudomonadota > Gammaproteobacteria > Burkholderiales > Usitatibacteraceae > UKL13-2. Next base: position 1,892 of record JAYVGG010000407.1, on the reverse strand, counting down.
ACAAAGGCACGATCATTTGCGTGGGGCGTGAATCAAAAACTGATTCCTTGTTCGACCAAACGATCTCGACCTTTGACGACGACGGCGGGGCGTACAATCAGGCGGACGCGGGTGGATTTATTAAGTTGAATGCGCTGAGAATGCGGATTGCAGGCAATAAGGCGGCGGCGCGGAAGAAGAAGTAATTCAGCGCTTTTCACGAGCCGCTGAATGCTGCAAATGTTTCTGGTGCCGTGCTGATAGCGTGGCACTTCCCCCTTTTTAAAGGGGGATTGAGGAGGATTTAGCGGCGGTTGCGATACGCGACAGTCCGTTAAATCCTCCTCAATCCTCCTTTAAAAAGGAGGAAGTGCCCGGCGCAAAGCGCGGCTCCGCTTGAATGCATAAAGTTTTGCCTAGGGAGTAAAAAGCCATGCCATCGTTTGACATCGAGTCCGTTGCCAACAAGGTCGAGCTTAAAAACGCGATCGAGCAGGCCAACAAAGAAATCACCAACCGCTTCGATTTCAAAGGCTCGGATGCGCGCATCGAGCAGAAGGAGCTGGAGCTGACGCTGTTCGCAGATGACGATTTCAAGCTCGGCCAAGTCAAAGACGTGATGCTCAACAAAATGGCCAAGCGTGGCGTGGATGGCCGCATGCTCGACGAAAAAGACCGACAAAAAATCGGCAATGACAAAGTAAAACAAGTGATCAATGTGCGCAATGGTGTCGAGATCGAGCTCGCCAAAAAAATCGTCAAGCTCATCAAGGACGAGAAGATAAAAGTTAGCGCGTCGATCCAAGGCGAGACCGTGCGCGTGACCGGCACCAAGCGCGATGATCTGCAGGCGGCGATTGCGTTATGCAAAGAAAAAATCGACGAAGTGCCGTTACAGTTTAATAATTTTCGCGATTAGCAATCCCTTGAAGATCCGCGCCATTATTAGTGTTTTGGCAATAATGGCGTCGCCCATGGCGCTTGGCCAGACCCCCAAAGTCACGCTCGTCGGCTTGTTCCCCGGCAAGGCGGTCGTCGTGATTGATAGCGCAAGCCCGCGCACGATTTCGGTTGGCCAAAAAACAATCGAGAAAGTAACGCTACTGCAAACCGACAAAGCGAGTGCCGTTTTTGAGATCGACGGCAAAAAGCAAACGCTACAAATTGGCGAACACTTCGCCGCCGCATCCGCGGGTAGCGCGGCAGCAGGTGTCGTGCTCGCGGGCGACGAGCGCGGCCATTTTTTCGCAAACGGCCAGATCAACGGTAAGTCGTTGCGCTTCCTTGTGGACACCGGTGCGACCATGGTCTCGATTTCAGCCTCATTCGCAAGAAATGCCGGGATTGATTATCGCAAAGGCCAGCTCGCACTCGTCAACACCGCCAACGGCCAGGCCACGGTTTATCGGGTGAAACTCGACTCGGTGAAAGTCGGTGATATCACCTTGCTCAACGTCGATGGCTTAGTCCACGAGGGGGCGGGGCTCGATGTGGCGCTGCTCGGCATGAGCTTTTTGAACCGCATGGAAATGAAGCGCGATGGCGCGCAGATGGTGTTGACGAAGCGGTATTAGGAGGTTGTGAGCGTTTTGTGAAAGTAACCCCAACTCAAATGCAATCGTGGCGCACGTTAAACAAAATGTCATCTGAACCCAACCTGCACTTTCGCCTGAACGCACCATGAACCCAGCGTTTACGATCTCGCCCCCGCTTAGGCCGAGTCGATGGCTGCTGGTTGCGCTGCTCGCGCTCATCCAAGGCGCATTTCTCTATTGGGCGGCGGGTGAAGCAGTTGCAGTCGAGCGCGAGTGCAGGGTTTGTGACACCGCTTATTATTTTCAGTCAGCCGCAGAGTTCTCGAAGTCTGGGCTGATGTTTGCCAACGGCTTTGATGGCTATCGCTCCTACTTTTT
>JAYVGG010000406.1:0-3024 GCA_043772475.1 Burkholderiales bacterium | reverse complement strand
TTCGACTAGTAAATAATCCGCAGAATCAATTGGCGTGGGATCGTTCATGAGCGGACGCAGCGGCATCCCCAAGTCACCGGAAAACACTAGCTTCTTAGTTTGCGCACCTTCTTTCACCCACACTTCCAAAATCGCGGAGCCGAGAATATGCCCCGCATCCCGAAACAGTACGCGCACTTGAGGATGGGGATTGCATTCGCTATCGTAATCAACCGTTCTCAAATGTTTTAAACAGTTTTGGGCTTGAATCACCGTGTAGAGCGGCGCGTTCTCGCGCGTGTAACGACCGCGTTTTTTGCGCTTGGCGTAATTTTGCCATTCGGCTTCTTTTTCTTGGATATGCGCCGAGTCCGGCAGCATCACTTTGAGTAAATCAGCCGTGGCCGATGTGCAATAAACCGGGCCGCGAAAGCCTAAGTTTGTTAGGCGCGGTAATAATCCGGAATGATCAATGTGTGCATGGGTGAGCAATACAAAATCGATTTTCTCAGGATTGAAGCGCGGGAATTGGCGGTTTTTCCCATCCGCTTCAGAACCTCCCTGGAACATGCCACAATCCACCAGAAAGCGCAGTTGATCGGTCTCAACCAGGTAACATGAACCAGTAACCTCATGCGCAGCACCGAAAAAATAAATTTTCATCTTTGTCTCTGGGTGGTTAAAACAACGGCCAAGACAAACCTCAATGCGGCTTTAGGTGGCATTAGCCTTTGCTTGCGTCTTCTTCCGGCCAATCCTTGATATATTTCTTGAGGAGCTTGTTCTCAAATTCGATATTGCTGAGCACGGTGCGCGCCACGTCGTAAAAAGAAATAATGCCGACCACCTCGCCTTTGTCCACCACCGGCAAATGGCTGATGTGATTTTCCGTCAACTGGCGCCGCACAGAATCTACGTTATCGTCCAGTTGCCCGATGATGGGTTTGGCTTCCATCGCATCGCGCACCTTGGCTTGAGATAGATTGCCGCCCGCCCTCGTCAAGGCGCGTACGACGTGGCGATCGGTGAGTAGCCCCACCATTTTCTCGTCCTGTTTCACGACCAAGGAACCGATATTCAGTTGGGTCATAATGTTGATGGCTTCCACCACGGTGCTATCGGGGGAAATTGAAAGCACTTCCCCGGCGCCCTTCGATGCCAAAATCTCGCGAATACTCATGGATTACACTCCTTAGGTAGGGCTTGCCACATCATGCCAAAGACCTGAAATAGATGCAATTGCAGATCTTCATGTGAAAATAGCAGAACCACGGCTCTGCTATTTTTTTCCGGTGAATCTTCGGCTCCGCTTAAAAAGGGATATCGTCTTCGAAATCCACAAAGTCGCCGCCTTTTTTAGCCGCTGGTTTGCTGCTCGGAGCGCTGCTTCTCTCGCGCTCTTCGCCAGCGGGCGCTTTATCTTGCACTTCGTAGTTGCCACCGCCGCTACGGCTGCCGAGCATTTGCATGCGATCCGCGACTATTTCCGTGGTGTAGCGATCTTGGCCTTCTTTGTCTTGCCATTTGCGCGTTTGCAGACGGCCCTCGACATACACTTGGCTGCCTTTTTTCAAATACTCGCCAGCGATCTCGGCTAGCTTGCCGAAGAAAGCCACGCGATGCCACTCGGTTTTTTCTTGCTTCTCGCCGTTTTTGTCTTTCCAGCTATCGGTAGTCGCCATGGTGATGTTGGTAATCGCGTCGCCACTGGGCATGTAACGCACTTCCGGATCTTTGCCAAGATTACCCACCAAAATCACTTTATTGACTGACGCCATTTTCCTGCTCCCCCTCGATAAGTTTTTGCACAGCGGCTTCGTCCCAGCCGCGCATGTCTACTTTCAGAATGGCGATACCTTCATCGCCCACCACTAATGCTTCAGAAACACCGTTCATTTTCGCAAGTTGTTTAGATAACGCGGTCGCACGCTCAGCATCCATCTCGCGCAGATGAAACAGGCGCGTGCGTACTGCTGGCGGGCGCGCCATACCAAACGCGAAAATCAACCACCCGCCAATTAAAACACTGCTGAAAATAAATACCGCTGACGGACCATGGTGCTGCGCCAAATACCCGCCCAACACCCCGCCCAAAAACAGGCCCAAAGACTGGCTGGTATTATACACGCCCATCGCCGTACCCTTGGCCGAAGCCGGCGCGATCTTGGAAATCAGCGAAGGCAGGCTGGCCTCCAACACATTAAAAGCGACGAAATAACAACTTAGTGCAAACACGATACCCCAAAACTGCGCTATCCATTGGGCCAGCAAGAGCTGCGCAATCAGCATCAGCGTTATCGAGCTGAGGAAGATCAGTTTTAGCTGGTTTTTCTTTTCGCCAATAATAATCGCCGGCACCATCAACACAAATGAGCCCAGCAAAATCGGGAGATAAATCATCCAGTGGTGGTTTTGGTCGATGCCGGCAGTTTTCAGCAAGGCAAAGGGGAGCACCACGAACAAAGCCATTTGCGCTGCATGCAGGGCGAAAATACCGAAATTCAAGCGTAGTAACTCGGTATTCGCTAATACGTCCTTGAGTTTGGCCGGCGTGGCCTCGGCATCGCTATGAAAGCGGCTCACACGCGGATCGGGAATCACAAAGCGTACCCAAGCCATGGCGATCAGCCCTAGCACTCCGGTCAAGGCAAAAATACCGGGGACGCCGATCCAATGACTCAGTGGCGAGGAAATGACCAGAGACAGCGCAAAAGTCACGCCGATGGTGATGCCAATCATGGCCATGGCCTTGGTGCGATGCTCTTCTCGCGTTAGATCGGCCATCAAAGCCATCACCACCGCCGAAATCGCCCCCGCGCCTTGTAATGCGCGACCGATAATCACCCACGTAATGTCTTGCGCAGTGGCCGCAATGAAGCTGCCCAGTACCAACATCAGCAGGCCGAGATAAATCATACGCTTGCGACCAAAGCGGTCGGACGCCATGCCGAAGGGTAATTGCAGCAAAGCTTGGGTGCCACCGTAAATTCCCAAAGCGAGCCCAGCTTGGAATTGCGTCGCCCCCAACTTTTGCTCGGCATAGAT
>JAYVGG010000405.1:0-7574 GCA_043772475.1 Burkholderiales bacterium | reverse complement strand
TGCTGATCGCGCAGTGCCGCGAGGTGCTCGTGCGCGCACGCAAACGCGCGGCCTCGCTCGGCACAAGCTTGAGCGCCACCTATCTTCTGCGCCGCCTTGAGCAAAGCCTGCATCGGCTCGAGACCTTGGTGTGCCTACTGGCTCTGCGCCATCAGGTGGTTGAAACCGCAGCCGATGAACAAGCCCTCATTGCGCTCTGGCTCGAATTCCTTGGCCACGCCATTGAGGGCGAGGCGCGCCGCAAGAGCATTGGCTCGCTCGTCGGGCGCGGCATTGGCCTACTAGCACTGCGCGTGACCGATAACGCCAGCCGCACCGGCGAGCACTACATCACCAGCACGCGCACCGAGTATTTCGCCATGGTGCGCTCGGCCATGGGTGCGGGATTTCTTGTGGTGCTGATGGCGATCTTAAAAATTTATTCCACTACCGTAGCCCTCCCCCCGGCGGGCTATGCACTCGCGTTTAGTCTTAACTACGCTTGTTTTTTCATGCTCATGCACGTGCTGCATTTAACGTTAGCCACCAAGCAGCCGGCGATGACGGCCTCGGTCATCGCGGGTGCCATCAGCGAGACACGCGGGCGCGCGCGTGACCTCGAAAAATTAGCCACCGTGATTACCGATGTGATTCGTAGCCAAATCGCCGCGATTTTGGGCAATGTGCTGATCGCGCTACCGACCGCGATGCTGTTTGCGTTCGCCATTGGGCACGCCACCGGCGCGCCCTTTATGGCCGGCGAACGCGCGCAGCTTTTGCTTGGCGCAATGTCGCCCTTCGGCAGCGCCGCACTGCTGTATGCGGCCATGGCGGGCGTGTGTTTATTTTTAGCGGGGTTGATCTCAGGCTACTGCGACAATCTCGCCGCCTACGAGCGTGTGCGCGAGCGGGTGGAGCATACGCTGTGGCTTAAAAAACTGTTGGGCGTGCCGGCACAAAACCGCATCGCCGCCTATCTCGATAACAATCTAGGCGCACTCGCGGGCAATTTTTGCCTCGGCGTGATGCTGGGCAGCATGGGCACGATTGGCTACATTACCGGCTTGCCGCTGGATGTCGCGCACGTCACGATCTCGTCCGCTTACTTCGGGCTCGCTATTGTCTCGCTTCAGTTTTCAATAACCCTAGAAGCGGCACTCCACGCACTTCTTGGCATTGCGATGATCGGCGTGGTTAATCTCACCGTCAGCTTTGCGCTGGCGCTCACGGTGGCGCTACGCGCGCGTGGCGTGGGGTTTGGGCAGGCTGGCGCACTCGGTACGATTTTATTTGCGCGCATGAAAAATAACGGGCGTCGGTTTTTTTGGCCCGCTGCCGATTAGCTAATCGGTCGAAAACCCAATAACCACGCCGCTTTTCAGGGTTTTACGTGGCTGCGCGCGCGCACCGAGGCATCCGAAAAATGCCTTGCCGCCACTTGGTAGTGGGCAATTGCGGTGTCAATTGCGGTGTCAATTGCGGCCTGCGCGTTAGCCGCTTCGTCGCGATGGCCGGTCGCTGTCGCGTAGGCGCGAACGCCGCGCTTGGGCTTGAGCTCCACGGTGATGCCGTCTTTGATGTAGCCGACGGTTTGGTAGTTGGCTAAGAATGCCGCACCTTCACATTTACAGTCCGGCGCGAAATCACGCAAGATGTCGTGGCCGAAAAACTGTGATGTGTAGGGGGTGTTGAGTAAGCCCATGATGGTCGGTGCCACATCCATGAGGGACGAAAACGCATCGACTGTTTGCGGCGCGATAAATTTTGGCGCGTAGATCACCATCGGGATGTGATATTTGGCAAGCGGTAAATCAGAGCGGCCGCGCGCAATCGAGGTGTGATCGGCAACGAAAATAAAAATCGTATTGTCAAACCAAGGCTTCTTTTTTGCATCCGCCACAAATTTACCAATCGCGTAGTCGGTGTACTTCACCGCCCCATCGCGACCTGTGCCAGACCTAATATCGACGCGGCCTTCGGGGTAGGTGAAGGGGCGATGGTTCGAGGTCGTCATCACGTGAGCGAAGACGCGTTTACCTTTTGCGACGCGCTCGTCAATCTGTGTGAGCGCTTGGTTAAATAAATCTTCATCGGCCACACCCCAGATATTTTCGTGGGTGATGTTTTCTTTTTTTATCCCGGTACGATCAAACACGGTGTAGCCGTTGCCACCGAAAAAAGAATCCATGTTGTCGAAATAACTATATCCACCGTACAAATAAACCGGGTCGTAGCCTTTGGTCTTGAGTAATCCGCCGAGCGTGAATAAGCCCTTGTGCTGCGGGCGCATGGGTATTGCGTGGCCGGGTGTGGGCGGGACGGAAAGTGCTAATGCTTCAAGCCCGCGCACGGTGCGGGTGCCGGTGGCGTAGAGCTTGGTGAAGCGAATGCCTTCGGTGCCCAATGCCTCGAAATGCGGCGTTAATCCCGGCTTTCCACCGAGGGACGCAATAAATTCGGCTCCGAAACTTTCGATCGAAACCAGCACCACGTTCACGTCGCGCACGGCACCAGCGGGTGTGACGTCGCGCTCGATGGGCATGGTTGGTGAGCCGGTGAGTTTGTAGTGCGGGTAGCTCGCCCAAGAATTTTTGACGATGGCTTCAGCCTTCGCCTGCGGCATGGTTTGGTAGTACTGCGCGAAATCGATTTGGTTAAAGCGAAACGCGTGAAAAAATTCCCACGTGCCGTTGCCCGCGAGCTGTGCGAGCTGCGGTTGATTCAGCGATTCTTTCCAGCGGGTATCGACTTGTGCCGTGACGGCGGAGGCAATCGCAACGTAGCCTACGAAAGCCAAGCCGCGCGCCAGAAAGCGGCTCGGCGTAAACGGCGGCCACGCGAGGGCGCTGCGTGTGAACACCACCATCACGATGAGTGCGACCAAACCCGTGCCGCCGAGCAAGAGCGGCATGTTGTACGACTCGCGGATATTGCCGAGCACTTCGCGGCTGTAAATTAAATAATCAACGGCGATGAAATTAAAGCGCGACGCAAATTCGTTCCAGAACACAAACTCGGACGACGCGACATTCACGAGACCAGCCACGAGCGCCAAAACGAGCGCCAACACGGCCCAGCGCAGGCCTTTGTGTGCGCGCACACCAGAGGGCCACAGCCACAGCAATAACGCCAGCGGCAGCGCCCACCATAGGCTTGCGGCGATGTCGTAGAGCAGGCCTAAGCCAAAAATCGTGAGGGCGGTGAGCGGGGATAGTGCTGCGGCATCGCCATTAAAAATCGCGAGACCCAAGCGGGTGATGGCGCCCAGCAGCACCATCAGAAAAATAAATCGCGCGAGCACGCGAAGGCGCGGCGCGTCAAAACTGGGAGGGATGGAAAACATGCGCGCGAAACCCTGCCGTTTAGTTTTCGAGCGTGATGCCTTCGTCTTCAAATACACGCTTCACCGTGGGGCGCGAGTACACGCGCTGCGCGTGTTTAGACCACACCGGATAGAGTGTTTTCATATCCATCGCCAAGCGATTGCCCCAGCGATAAAACACCAGCAAATACGGGTCACACACGGTGTATTGGCCGCCCATGGCGAAGGTCTTGCCGGTGAGGTGCGCTTCGATATCGACAAAGCATTTGGTGAGCGTGATCAGGGCTTGCGCGTTGATACTCGCTTTGGCGACTGGGTCTGCGGAATAACGCTCCGCGCGGAATATACCGGCGATGGCAATATGAACCGTCGAGGCCAGCCAAGACATGAGCGACAGCGCCTCGGCTTGTTTCCACGTCTCTTTTGGCCATAGGCCGCGCTCAGCGTAGCCACCGCCTAGGTAGGTGAGAATCGCTAAATTTTCCGTCAAAATTTTGCCGTCAACATTTAGCACCGGCACGCGGCCTTTTTTATTGACGCGCAAAAAATCAGCACGTTTTTGTTGGCCGTCGGGCAGCGAAATCAGCACCGGCTCATAGGCAATGCCGAGCTCTTCGAGCACGATGTGGGGGGCGAGTGAACAGGCACCGGGGGAGTAATAAAGTTTAATCATGCGCTGAGATTAGCCGATTCAGGGTAAATACACAATGCCAAGATAGATGTTACATCGTAAACTCTATGCTGGATATAGCTTTTTACAATAGTACTCGCTTACAAATCAACGATTAAAGCCGCTTGATGAGCGATGAGGTGTCAAAACGTGCCCCGCCATCCTTTTGCACGTCGCCATAAAACTGGTCAATTACAGCGGTAAGTGGCAAACGCGCGCCATTGCGGCGCGCTTCAGTTAGGCAAATATCCAAATCCTTACGCATCCAATCAACAGCGAAGCCAAAATTAAATTCGCGCTTTAACATCGTCTTGCCACGGTTCTCCATTTGCCACGATTGCGCGGCCCCTTTGGAGATCACGTCGAGCACCTGCTCACCATTGAGCCCGGCTTTTTCGGCGAAGGCTAAGCCTTCGGCCAATGCCTGCACCAAGCCCGCAATGCAAATCTGGTTAACCATTTTGGTGAGCTGACCCGAGCCGGATGCGCCCATCAAGGTGGTCGCTTTGGCGAAGCAATCCATGACGGGTTTGGCGGCATCGAACGCGGCTTGATCGCCCCCGCACATGACCGTGAGCTGGCCTTTTTCGGCACCCATTTGGCCACCCGAGACGGGTGCGTCGATGAACGCGATTCCCTTGGCGTTGGCGAGCGCGTAGAGCTTGCGGGCGACATCGGCGGAGGCGGTGGTGTGGTCGATCAACGTGGTGCCGGCGGGCATCGCGGCAATGGCATCCGAGCCGACTTGCGTGGCATCCGCATCGTTACCCACGCACATGAGCACCATGGCGGAGCCTTTGACGGCTTCGGCAATTGTTTTGCCCATCGCACCTGCGTGTTGCGTTACCCACGCATCGGCTTTGGCGGTCGTGCGGTTGTAAACAGTGACATCGTGGCCCTTGGCTTTCAAGTGGCCGGCCATCGGGTAGCCCATTACGCCTAGGCCTAGGAAGGTGACTTTCATGGTGGAATCCTTTCGGGTGATCGTGAAATGGGGGGAGCGGCGGCGCGTAAATTCAACTCATCAAAATTTGCGACATCACCACGAAGTGTGCGCTCCGCAGGGCACTTCCCCCTTCGTGAAGGGGGATTGAGGGGGATTTAACGGTGGTTGCAAATCGCAAACGCTGTTAAATCCCTCTCAATCTCCCTTTTTCAAAGGGAGAAGTAGCTCGCCCGATCTACACTTCGTAGTGATGTCGTGGCGCGCAACGAAAAACGCGCGGCTACGCCCGCAACAAATTCGGCGGCACCCGCCCGGTCAACGCAGCGGTTAAATTTTCCACCGCCAGCATCGCCATCCGCATCCGCGTCGCACGCGTAGCGCTGCCCACATGCGGCGTGAGGGCGACGTTATCGAGCTGCAAAAACTCAGGGTTGATCGCGGGCTCGCCTTCAAATACATCGAGCCCAGCACCGGCAATGCGCTTTTCTTTGAGTGCCGCAATCAGTGCCACATCATCCACCACGCCACCGCGTGCGGTGTTGATAAATATCGCCGTTGGCTTCATGAGTGCGAGATCGGCGGCTTTGATGAGGTGATGCGTGGCAGCCGAATACGGCACCATCACGACCACGAAATCAGATTCGCGCAGCACGTCTTCCTTGCTCGCAAAGGTTGCGTTCAGCGTGGTTTCGGTCGCGACATCGAGGCGCGTGCGATTGTGGTATCTGACGACCATGTCAAAACCGAGGCCGCGCTTCGCAATCGTCTGGCCGATACGCCCCATGCCGATAATGCCGAGTGTGGCGTGGTGAATATCAGTGCCCAGCCACTGCTCAAGTGCAAAGCCTTTTTTCCATTCGCCACGCCGCAAGCGACCTTCGGTTTCGGTCACGCGTCGTGCCGCCGCCATCAAGAGCGCGAAGGTGAGGTCAGCCGTGGTGTCATCGAGCACACCGGGGGTGTTGGTGGCCATCACGCCGCGCTTGGTAGCTTCGGCCACGTCAATGTTGTTGTAGCCCACCGCGATGTTGCTCACCACTTTCACGCTTGGGCAGGCATCGAGAAATGCCGCATCAATTTTCTCGGTCAAGCACGCCAAAACCCCCGCGCAGCCTTGCGCGCGGGCACGTAGGGTATCCGCAGAAAAAATATTATCGCTACTGTTGTGGTCAACCTCGAAGTGCTGCGATAGTGCCGCAATCACTTCGGGGAAGACTTGGCGGGAGACTAAAATTTTTTGTTTCATGTCGGCCTTCAGCACGTGCCGCGCAGCCTAAGCCACGCGGCCGTTAGCATTATTTGTAAAGCACCGACGGTAGCCACATGCCGATCGCGGGGAATATGTAGAGCAGCACCAACGCGAAGACCTGGATCGCCATGAACGGCATCATCCCCAAGAATATCTGATTGAGCGTAACGTGCGGCGGCGACACCCCCTTGAGATAAAACGCAGCCATGGCAACGGGCGGTGATAGGAAGGCCGTCTGCAAGTTAAGCGCAACAAGTAGCCCGAAGAACAACGGGTCAATGCCGAACTTAGGCAAGAGCGGAATGAAGATCGGCATGAAAATCACGATGATCTCGGTCCATTCCAGCGGCCAGCCCAAGATGAAAATAATGAACTGAGCCAAGATCATGAATTGAATCGGCGTGAGACCGAGCGAGAGCACCCAGTTTTCAATAATCGTCTGCCCACCTAAGAGCGCGAAGGCGGCGGAAAAAATGGACGAGCCCACGAACAGCCAGCAGACCATCGCGGACGTTTTCGCGGTGAGGTAAGAAGACTCTTTTAAGATGCCGCCCAACTCTTTCGAGGTCGCCCATACCGGGCTTGCGGTATTGCCTTTTTTGATTGCGATGTAGCGATAGGCCCCCGCAAGCAATAGGCCACCAAAAGCGCCAACCGCGGCCGCCTCAGTTGGTGTGGCAAGCCCGAATACGATCGAACCCAACACCGCCAAGATGAGCACAGCCAGTGGGAAAAATGACGACAAGAGCATTTTGAAAATCTCTAAACGCTCCCATGTGAGCAGTCGGTAGAGCAGCAACATACCAGCCGCCCCCAGCCCAAATACGATCCAATACCAAGTGGGTATCGGCTCGCGCGGGGTTGCGACAGCGGGCACGGGAGCCTTGGCAGCGGCTTTCGCCACCGGTGCGGCGGGCTTCGCAGCAACAGCCGCCGTATCGCTCGGCGGCTCTTGCAAGCCGCCCATCTCCTTGGGCGGCTCAGCGAGCCCACCGGCTTCCGATAACGATACGTTCTCGCCGGCGGCAACCGCTCCGCCCGTTTCCACGAGGCCACTCGTATCGGTCACCAGCACGGGGGCCGTCGCGAGCATGTACATGGTGCCCAGTAGGGCGACGGTTGCAATGGCGGGGAGCAAGGAAATGAAGAGCTGCGTCAGCACGGATTTCTTTGGCGCACCGTTACCGCGCGCAGCTTTAAGCAGCCCACCGAGCGCGTTGCGGCCACTGCCCGAGAGCGCTTTGGCGAGCGGTGGTAGCGGCACAACCCGCTCGCTTTCAGCCAGCGGGGGGGCGAGATGTGGCTTTAACTTCGCAACAATAATGACGTAGCCAACATAAAGGGTTGCCAGCATCAGGCCAGGAAAGAATGCACCCGCGTAAAGCTTCACCACCGACACGCCGGCCGT
>JAYVGG010000404.1:0-4183 GCA_043772475.1 Burkholderiales bacterium | reverse complement strand
GTTGGCACGAGTGGCGCCACAAAATCGACAACTTCCGCGAAGCTGCGTTTGGTTTTGCGCGCATATAAAAACAGTGCAACCAGCACGCCCAAAAATCCGCCGTGAAACGACATCCCGCCCTGCCAGATGTAGAAAATCTCAATCGGGTTAGCGAGGTAGTCGCTAAATTTGTAAAACAAAATATAGCCCAAGCGCCCACCTAAAAATACCCCGAGAAAACCGTAGAACACGAGATCATCCAGATCTTGCACCGTAAAGCCAAGATCGGCGCGGCGTTTCAAGTGGCGGCGACCGAGAAAAATGAATAGCGCGAACGCGAGCACGTACATGAGCCCGTACCAGCGCACGGCGAGGGGGCCGAGTGCGATGGCGATGGGGTCGATTTGGGGATGAGTGAGCATAGAGGCTGATTATCGCATTGGGCGAAGGTCGATAATGCAAGCCATGATTTGAAGCGTTATGGGTATTGTCAGCCATGCAAAATATATATACAGTGCGTATATCTTTTTGTGAAGGAGCCTCACATGAAATCAACACTTCAAACGACGACAAGAACATTTAAGAGTGGCAACTCAACTGCGGTAAGAATTCCGCGTGAGTTTGATATGGAAGCTGGGAAGACGCTGGAAATTAGGCGTCACAGAAAGGGGCTCCTGTTGGTGGAACGCCCGCAAAATCTCGGCATTGTGGTCGACATTTTGCAATCAATGCCGGCAGATTTTTTTGCCGACGGACGCGTGGATCCCCCTCCGCAAGAGCGTGATTTTTCGCCGTTGTTTGACGCGCCCGCTCTGAAAGCCACACGCCGGGCCAAAGCCCCAGCCAAAGTAGCAAGCAAGAAAAAATGATGCGCTACCTGCTCGACACGAACATCTGCATCTACATGGCACACCGAAAAATGCCGGGGGTTATCGCCGCATTCCAAAAATTGAGCCCAGGTGACGCCGGTATTTCAGTCGTTACGCACGCAGAACTACTCTGGGGCGCTGCAAAAAGCAACGCGCCGATTGCGGCTCGCGCAATCGTCCGAAACTTCGTCGAGCACGTCCCGGTAATGCCCATTGACGAGGATGTCTCACCGTACTACGGCGAACTACGCAAGTATCTACAAGAAAAGGGCACGCCCATCGGCACCAACGACCTCTGGATCGGTGCCCACGCATTGACGCTGGGCATCACCCTTGTGACCAATAATGAACGAGAATTCAAGCGCATCCCTAAACTCAAAGTTGAAAACTGGACAAAATAATCATGACCGATAAAACCACCCCCCAATACCGCTCCTTCGCTATCACGCAGGGCAATGAACGCGCGCCGAACCGCTCGATGCTGCGCGGCATTGGCTATCAAGATGCCGACTTCAAAAAACCGTTCATCGGGCTCGCCAACGGCCACAGCACGCTCAACCCTTGCAACGCAGGGATTCAGCCGCTCGCCGATGCAGCCGACGCAGCCATTCGCGAAGCGGGCGGGATGCCGCAGATGTTTGGCACCATCACCGTCACCGACGGTATCTCGATGGGCACGGAAGGTATGAAGTATTCGCTGGTCTCCCGCGAGGTGATCGCGGATTCGATTGAGACGGCCTGCCAATCGCAATTCATGGATGGCGTGCTCGCTATCGGTGCGTGCGACAAAAATCTGCCGGGCGCCATGATCGGCGTTTTGCGTATGAATATCCCGGCCATCATGGTCTATGGCGGCACCATCAAGCCCGGCCATTACAAAGGAAAAGACCTGCAAGTGGTCAGCGTGTTCGAGGCCGTCGGCGCGTTTAATGCGGGCAAGATGAGCGAAGAAGATTTTGGCTGCATCGAGCGCTGCGCGATCCCCGGCGTAGGGGCGTGCGGTGGCATGTACACCGCTAACACGATGTCGAGCGCGTGCGAAGCAATCGGTATGTCGCTCCCCTACTCATCCACGATGGCCGCTGAGGACGATGAGAAAAAACAATCTGCTGCAGAGTCAGCGCGCGTGCTGCTGGCGGCAGTCAAAGCGGGCATCAAGCCGCGCGATATCGTCACACGTAAATCTATCGAGAACACCGTCGCGGTCATCATGGCAGTGGGTGGCTCGACCAATGCCGTGCTGCATTTCTTAGCCATTGCCCACGCCGCCGATGTGGCGTGGACGATTGACGATTTCGAGCGTATGCGTAAAAAAGTGCCGGTGATTTGTGATCTGAAACCATCGGGCAAGTACGTTGCGGTTGATCTTCACAAGGCGGGCGGTATTCCGCAGGTGATGAAGATTTTGCTCAACGCGGGCTTGCTCCATGGCGATTGCATGACCATCACCGGCAAGACGATTGCAGAAACGTTGAAGGACATTCCCGATCAGCCCCGCGCCGATCAAGATGTCATCATGCCCATCGAAAGAGCACTCTACAAACAAGGCCACCTCGCGATTCTCAAAGGCAACCTCGCCACTGAAGGTTGCGTAGCCAAGATCACCGGGCTGAAGAACCCCGTCATTACTGGGCCTGCGCGGGTTTTTGATTCTGAGCCGGGGCTCATGGAAGCGATCATGGCCGACAAGATCAACCACGGCGACGTGATCGTGCTCCGCTACGAAGGCCCCAAGGGTGGGCCCGGGATGCGCGAGATGTTAGCCCCCACCGCAGCACTGATCGGCAAAGGCTTCGGCGAAACCGTGGGGCTGATTACCGATGGCCGATTCTCCGGCGGCACCTGGGGCATGGTGGTCGGCCACGTCGCACCCGAGGCCTTCGTCGGCGGCACCATAGCACTCGTGCATGAGGGTGATTCGGTGACGATTGACGCGATCAAATTGCTGATTCAGTTGAACGTGGATGAGGCCGAGATTGCCAAGCGCCGCGCCGCATGGAAGGCGCCTGAGCCCAAGTACACGCGCGGCGTGTTGGGGAAATACTTTAAGTTGGTGGGGACGGCGAGTAAAGGGGCGGTGACGGATTAAGCGGTAAATTAGTTACAATCCATTATTCTTTAAGAGCGTCGAGCTGATATGAAGTTGGACTTACGAAATTACCCAGCGTATTCGATCCGGGAGGCCGCACATTTTTTGCGCCTGCCGGATGCGACCGTGCGCGCATGGGTAGTCGGGCAACCAAGAAATCGCGACTCTGGCTTGAAGGGTTTCGTGCCTGTTATTGCTATTGCAGACAAGAAGGCACGGCACCTCTCGTTCATCAACTTAGTTGAGCTCCATGTTCTCAGCGCCATTCGCCATCAGCACAAGATTTCATTGCCAAAGGTACGCTCGGCGATTCACTATGTTGGTAAGCAATTTGGATCGGCGCATCCTCTAGCGGAGGAAGATTTTCAAACAGATGGATTGAATCTGTTCATCGAGAAATTTGATCAACTCGTCAATGCATCTCTGCACGGGCAGGTCGCGATCAAAAGCGTCATGGAGGCGCACCTCAAGCGCATTGAGCGAGATGCAAAAGGTATTCCGATTAAGCTCTTCCCATTTACGCGCCGTGGCGAGGGTGATGAACCCAAGTTTGTAGAGATTGATCCGCGCAAAGCTTACGGAAAGCCAGTTTTGTCTGGGACGGGCATTCCAACGTCAATTCTTGCAGAGCGATTTCAAGCAGGCGAATCGATGCGCGTGTTAGCGAACGACTATGGCAAACCCATAGAAGAAATTGAAGAAGCTATCCGCTACGAACCTAAAGCAGCTTAGCGAAACGGTATTTTTCGTTGATCGCTCGCTTGGCAAAAATATTATTGCCAACGCCTTAGTAGCCGTGGGCGCAAGAGTAGAAATCCATGACAATCACTTAGCGCAAGACACCGATGACATCACGTGGCTCACTGCCGTCGGAAAAAAGAAGTGGATCGTTCTCTCAAAAGACGAACGGATACGACACCACCCGCTGGAGCTCTACGCACTTAAAACGGCGAAGGTAGGTGCTTTTTTCCTCACAAGCAAAGGCATCGCCGGCGACGTAATGGCTGAAATTTTCATCAAGGCCATGCCGAACATTCTTAACGTATGCGGCGCAAACAAGCCGCCATTTGTTTTTCTCGTTTATCGAAATGGGAAGGTCGCGAAGGTTAAGGCTGCTAGCAAGGCCAAGTGAGCGCGAAATCGTTGGGGCGCAACAATTTTGCTTAGGCGGCGGATACCGGTGCTAAACGAAACCGGTGCTGATTCCGCCGTATATGCCCCTTGCAGAAATCGAAACGGCCAACGC
>JAYVGG010000403.1:0-10721 GCA_043772475.1 Burkholderiales bacterium | reverse complement strand
GTGATGACTTGGACGTATTGATTGACCTCTGCGGTCACCGCCACGCCGCCGCGATACCTATCATGTCGGCGCGCGGGGCACGATTGACGATTTCAAATGGCGCACTTGCAACACATACCACTGGAAATCGCGCCTACTTGCCTCAGGATATTGACTTTGAGTTATTTGATCGTGGCACGGCATTGCCCGCGTGGCAGGCGCGCGGACCTGAACGTGCGATGATGGCCGTCTCGCAACTACTGCCGCGCAGTCGCGCCGCCGGTCAAGTAGCTCCGCGTGGTTTCCCGCAGGACGCGTTTGCTTTTGCACTCACTGCACCCGTCACACAAGTATCACGTGAAACGCTGCAACTGGCGCGTGGCATCCTTGATCGTGTACCGCAAGCCGTATTGGTCGTGGACGCAAACGACGAAGCCACGTTGCAAGTCTGGCAGCGAATTGGGCAAGGAGTTGGCATCGCGGCATCCAAGATCGTTCCAAACCCAAGCGTGGCGGATGCGGCGGGTCGTTTTTTTGGCGTTGATGCGGTACTCGACGCGCGACCGGGGAGCGATGCGGTTGCCGTTTGCCAAGCCCTCTCGGCGGCGATTCCTGTGATCGCTATGCGCGGGCCAACAGCCAGTGAGCGCATGGCCTATGCGGTCTTGCTGGACGCAGGCCTCACCGAGCTCGTCGCTGAAAGTGGGCCGGACTACATCAATCTCGCGGTGAAACTGGCGCGCGACGTTGCGTGGCGCGCGTCGCTTGCAGAAAAGCTGTTGACGGTCGCGGCCCAACCTTCAACGTCAGCCAGCGGAGTGGATGTCCTCGAGATTGCGCTGCGGAACCTGCGAGCCAGTAACTCCTCCGTGCCCGACATTGTGCCGAAATGATTAGCGGACTACAAAAGCAATTGGGTGAAGTGCAAGCCTTACTGCAAAGGAATCAACTCCCGGCTGCGCGGAAGCTCGCTGAAATGCTCGCATTAGCACCGCAGGCCGGGCGCGACGCCTGGTACTGGGTAGCGATTGCGCGCGCGCGTATGGGCGAACACCCACTCGCGCGTACCGCCATTGAGAAGGCGATTTCCCTCTCGCACCCGGATGCTAATTTGCAACTGACCGCATCTAACGTCTGCCAGGATGTCGGTGATTTGACTGCCGCACTTACGCACGCGCGCCGCTGCATTGAAATTGACCCGCGTTTTGCCCAAGGGCACAACAACATCGGTATACTGCTCGCAGATCAAAAACGCTTTGACGAATCGGAAACGGCTTTTCGGGCGGCGATAAAAATAAAACCAGATTACGCGCGTGCCTATGCAAATCTAGCCACAACCCTCACGAAGAAGGGTCGCCTAGACGAGGCTCGGAAAATAGCCGAAAAATGCATCGCAGTTGACGCGCGCTATGCACATGGGCATTACGCGCTTGCCAGCGCTACGCTCCAACTGGGACAGCATGCTAGCGCTGAAACTGCGCTGCACCAGACGCTCATGCTCGCGCCTAGTTTCGCTGATGCGTGGATGCTACTTGCGACCCTTTTTCGGCAGCAGCGCCGCTATCAAGACGCATTCGCTGCACTCGGCAAACTCGCCGCACTCGATGCGTCAAGGGTAGATGCGCTTGCGATGGCGGGGGACTGTGCATGGTGCCTAGGCGATGAGCAGCGAGCGCACGTGCTATGGGCCGATGCCATCCAACGCAAGCCTACCTGCATCGAAGCGCATTTGCGCGCTGCACTCTCACTCCCCGAAATTTATACTAGCAGCAAAGATCTTGAGACGCGGCGCGAGCGCTTCATTCACAACTTGCATCAACTGAAGGCGAAACTGCCGCAGCTCCTTCAAGCCGACGCCTACGATGCGCTTCGAGAGGTGCAATACGCAAATTTCTATTTGGGCTATCAATGCCAAGACGATTTCGCAGAACAACGTGAGTACGCCGATTTTATTTCGACGATATTAGAGAACAAGCTGCCGCAATTTTTTCAACCCCTTACGCCCACAACACGTAGCGGCGCGCGCGAAAAAATTAAAGTCGGCTTTATGAGCCGATTCTTTTACGAATGTACAGCGGGGCACTATTTCGAAAGTCACGTTACGGCGCTCGACCGCACGCACTTTGAAGTGCATATCTTCAACCCGCGCCCCGGCGGCGATGCCCTCACCGATCGAATCAAGGCGCGCGCGGATCACTACTTTTGTGGCGACGAATTGCTCGAGCAATTCGCTGAACGGATTCGACGCGCTGATCTTGACATATTGATCTACCCTGAACTTGCGATGGAGCCGAAAATCTTCGCACTTGCCGCTATGCGACTCGTGCCAGTTCAGGTGGCTGGGTGGGGTCACCCCGTCACGCCCGGACACCGTAACATCGATTATTTTCTCACGACCGACGTGATGGAGCCGGTCGATGCACCGCGCCACTATCATGAGGCACTGGTGCCCCTACCCGGAATCGGCACCACATACCGCAACCCAGCAAGAGGCCCCGTATCGGCGAAAACCCGCGCCGATCTTGGCATTTCAGTCGATGCCCACCTATATTTTATGCCGCAATCGCTATTTAAGGTGCTGCCGGAAAACGATGCGCTCGTAGCTGAGGTGCTCGTGCAGGATCCGAAGGGAATCGTCCTGTTTTTTTCAACCGAGCGCGCGCACAATACCCAAAAATTTTCCGCAAGGCTGGGTGTGGCGTTTGCGCGTGCCAATCTTGATATGGCGATACGAACGCGCTTCCTTGGCCACCTCGCCCACCCCGATTACAAGCGCGCCAACCAGCTCTGCGATGTCATGCTAGACACCCTCCACTGGTCTGGCGGCAATACCTCTCTCGACGCACTCGCGATGGGCTTACCCATCGTCACGCTCCCCGGTGAATTCATGCGCGGGCGGCAGACAACGGGCATGTTGACGCTCATGGGCTTGGAAGAACTGATTGCGAAGGACAAAGAAGATTACGTGCGAATTGCCGTGAAGCTCGGCACCGACAAAGCGTATCGCCAAGCGACATCAGAAAAAATTATTGCCAATCACGATAAAGTTTTTGATGATCCGAAACCGATAGACGCGTTGCAAGACTTTCTCCGTGGCGCAGTTGCAAAGTCGCGCGCAAAAGGCGGCGCATCGCTGTGATGAGGCAAGATGCCTATGACTATTACGAGCAAGTTTTTTTGCCCAGCCTGCCTCGCTGGATGCCGCGCGCACTTGCGTTTCAGTGTTTTCGCAAAGCCGCCACCCGTCTCGTCTTTGCGGAGAGCGTGAACGCCATCCATGCCGCCGCGATTCGCGAATCGTGCGTGCCCATCGGCGAAAATTTTGCCATCCAGCAGCGCCTAAACCGCTTACTCGACATGAGTGACGCGATGAGTGGTGGCGCAACGTTTACCGATATTTCCGTGATCGGCGCGTGGCCTAAGCCGCCGTTTGTTGCGGTGTCGTTTCACTTTGGAACGGGCTTGGCAGCACTTGCCGAGCTTCGTCGCAACGGAACACCTTGCGCCTTTATCTCGCGTAAGTTCGATGCAGGTGAATTTCAAGCTAGGCCCATGCTGGCGCGTGCGGTCGAGGCGCGATTGGCGGGCATTGCGCGCGCGACGGCTCATCCCATCGTGTTTAGGGGTGGCAACTACGAAAACATGAAAGCGCTCCTCGATAGCGGTGTCTCGGTCTGCGGGCTGATCGACACGCCCGCGCGCACGGGCCAGCGCGCCATCGCCACACGCCTTTTTGATCGCACCGTCTACCTGCCCACGGGGCTCTTGCGACTCGCGAGTGAGGCCAAGGTGCCTCTGGTTATTTTTTCAGCGACACCAAATCTAGCTGACGGAAGTCGCATCGTGCGAATCGATGCGCCGATGCCAGCGGACCATATGCAGCAGCTCGCCGATAGCGCGATGTGCCACCTAGAAGAGCGCATCCGCGCGCTACCGGCCGCGTGGAGTTTTTGGCCACAGTTAGCCGAGCTTCAGTCACCACGATAGCGCACCCCATGCTTCGCAAAAAACCACCAAGCCGCCCGCATAAAATAAATCGTATGGCGTAGCCCCTTGCGCGCGGCCGCGCCGCCGCCATGCAGAATCTCGCACCCCGGCAGTCTCACGACGCGCGCTTTTTCACTCACACGCAAACTCAAATCAAAATCTTCAAAATATAAAAAAAATCGCGGATCAAATCCGCCGACCGCCTGAAACGCCGACATCCGTATCACCATAAAGCAGCCGCTAACGATGCGTAAGCCATCGCAATCGGCATCAAACGCCGTGTCCCGCCGCTCGTAATGCGCGAGTGTCGCGGCGAACCATGCGCGCATAAATTTAGGCGCAAACCCCCGCAACGCCAACACCCACGGGGTCGGGAAACGTTTCGCCAGATATTGCGGTGAGCCATCGACCCCGCGTACCACGGGGCTTACCAGCGCGCAGTCGGCGTGATTCGCGAGGTAGCGTAGCGCATGGGTCAGCGCCGTCTCGTTAATCTCGACATCCGGGTTTAGCACCAGCAGCACATCGTGTGGGCGCAGCGCCTCCACGTGGCTGACACCCAAATTATTGGCGCGTCCATAGCCCACGTTACCGTGGCCGCTAAGCACTACGCGTGAGACACCGTCGCACACGCCTAAGTGCGTTGTGAGCGCCAAATCGAGATTGGCATCTGCCTCGCGATCATTGCAAGCGATCACCACCGTCGTCGCACCGAGCACGGCCTCGCCACGCGCGTGCGTGATGGCGCGCGCGAGTGAGGCGAGCGTGCGATCAAGCCACGCGCGATCAGGCTCAAACGTGACGATGCTAACCAGCAATGCAACAGGGGAGGGGCTCATGCCGACATTGTAAGGGAGCAGCACGTAAGGAGCAGCAGGTCTCACGATCAGGCAAAATAGCGTCGTGAGCAAAATAGCTAAGCAACACCAAATTCATGAAGCCGCCGCCGCGCTTAAACGTGGCGAGCTGGTCGCCTTTCCCACCGAGACCGTCTATGGTCTGGGGGCGGATGCCACACAGCCCAACGCCGTCGCGCGCATCTTTGCGGCGAAGGGCCGCCCGGCCGATCACCCGTTAATTGTCCACCTCGCCCCCGGTGCTGCGCTCGACTACTGCGCGCTCGATATTTCCGGCGACGCACACAAGCTCACCGCGCATTTTTGGCCGGGGCCGCTCACGCTCATCTTAAAAAAATCCGCGCATATTCCGGACAACGTCACCGGCGGGCAAGACTCCGTCGGCCTGCGCTGCCCCGCACACCCGATGGCGCAAGCGCTACTACATGCGTTTGCTGAGATTGGTAGCGGCTTAGTGGCGGCCCCCTCGGCCAATCGCTTCGGCCACGTATCGCCCACCAGTGCCGCGCATGTGAAAGATGAATTTGGTGAGGCCATTGGTGCCTCGATCATGTTGCTCGATGGTGGCGCTTGCAAAGTCGGCATCGAATCTACCATCCTAGACCTTTCACGCGGCACGCCGATCTTGTTGCGCCCCGGTGCGATTTCGCGCGAGCAAATTCGTGATGTGATTGGCAAGCTACCCATTGCGCGCGAGGCTACCGGCGAAGATCACCCGCGCGTCTCGGGCGCACTCGCCGCACACTACGCGCCGCGCACACCGCTTTTTTTAGTGCCGCGTGAAAAAATCGCCGCTGAAGCCGATGCGGTGCTCGAGCGTGGCGAGCGCGTTGCGGTTCTTGCGTTTTCGGCCAAGCCCCGCGTGAAGCCTTCGCCTGTTGGGGTTGGCGTACGCCGTGCGCGGCCGCTTTTGTGGATTACAGCCGATGACGATGCCGTCGGCTACGCGCAGGGCTTGTATGCAAATTTACGCACGCTCGATGCGGCGGCCACATCGGTGATTCTCGTCGAGGCACCGCCCACCAGTACGCCGTGGGATGCCGTGAATGATCGGCTCACACGTGCCGCCACGGGGTCGGGGCATGGTAAAAAATAATCTAGTGATTGTGCGAAACCCCAATAACCACGGGCATTTTGAGGCTTTATCTCAAAACCAACCGTATCTCGACGTACCAAACTAGTACGCGGCTCGCTAAGGAAAAATCATGACCATCGCTCTCATCGTTCACGGCGGCGCCGGTAATTGGCGGCCCGGCACCGATGCCGATGCCCTCGCTGGCGTCACCGCTGCGGTTGCGGCGGGCCGCCGTATTTTGCAAGCAGGTGGCACCGCACTCGATGCCGCACTCGCCGCGGCAGTCGCACTCGAAGACAACCCGATTTTTAACGCCGGCACCGGCGGCGTGCTTAATCTTGATGGCGATGTGGAGTTTGATGCCTGCGTCATGCTCTCGCCCGAGGCGGGCAAAACCTGCCCGTCGGTGGGTGCCGTCTCGGCGCTACAGCGTGTGAAAAATCCTATCCTGGTCGCGCGCGAAGTGATGGAGCAGACCGACCACGTTATGCTATCGGGCGACGGCGCAGCCCGCTTTGCGCGCGCCATGGGGCATGTCGATTACAACCCCATCACCGCAGCGCGCCACGCTGACTGGGCTGAGAAAAAAGCACTCTTAGCAAGCGCCACCGACAAAGATAGCCACAAGCTGTGCGCGTTCTTGCAAGCGCATCAAGAATACGCGGGCGGCACGATTGGTGCCGTGGCGGTTGATATTCACGGCGGCATCTGTGCGGCCACCTCCACTGGCGGCATGACACTCAAAATGGCTGGCCGCGTGGGTGATACGCCGCTGCCCGGTGCGGGCACCTACGCCTCGCGCTACGCCGGAGCGAGTGCGACGGGCACGGGCGAGTACGTGATGCGTGCGCTCTCGTGTAAGCAGATTTCGGATGAAGTCGAAAAAGGCCGCAGCATCAGCGAGGCGGTTGAAGCCGCACTCGATTTACTCACCGCCGAATTTCAAGCCGATGTTGGTTTGATTGCTGTCGACGCGCAGGGCGCGCCCTATGCCAATCACCGCACGCCACATATGCCCCACGCCTACTTTGCCGGTGCTGGCGAGATCGTGGCGAAGATGCGGGTTAGCTGAAAACCAGCACCCCTATTGGCTTTCCGGCTACACATGCAACATGTCCACGCCCACTTTGCATCAACAGTTGCGAAGTGCGGTGCTAGTTTTGAGTCGATGAGATCCTTCGCTTTGCTCGGGATGACAGGCTGCTTGTTTCGCTTCGAATGCCGAACGTCTCAGTTAGCGTATCGGCACGCAGGCGTGTTGATCGCGAAACCGTAATGCGCGGCCTCAATTACTGCGGGGGCTGTACGTTGTTCGCAGACTTTTTCGTCACCAGACCATAGATGATGAGCAAGATCAGCGCGCCGATGACCGACATAATGAAACCAGCCGTCTCGCCCTCTTTGTACAAACCAACAAATTTCCCTGTCATCGTCGCCACGACTGAGCCACCAATGCCGAGCAAGATGGTCATAATCATGCCCATATTTTCTTTACCGGGGTGAACGAATTTTGCGATCACACCCACCACCAAACCAATCACCACCATCCAGATATAGCCCATGTTTTTTCCTTTAATGGATTAACTAATAAATAACAGTCGCCATTGTACCGGCATCAGCGCAAGCGTGAAACCCCGCGCCCCTATTGGTTATTTGGCATTTCAGCTTATGGCAGCGCCGCGTAAATCGCCGTCAATCTATCGGGCACGCTCGCAACCCGCTGCAAGTGCGGATAGCGCAGCCCGCCGCGATAGTCGAGTATGACCGTGCGGTAATGGTCATCAGACTTAATCAGCAATTCAATCGGCGGTTTGTTGCTTTTGGCGCCGACTGGCGCATCGTCTTTCGCCGCCGCAATCGCGTTCACCAAATGCTCGGCTTTATACGCGCGGCCATTCACCGCGATGAGGGTAGCGCCACTCACGATCTTGGCCGCAAAGGCGGGGCTACCCCACTGCACATCGCTAATCGCATCTTGCCGGCCGATACTGATGCCAATCGAATCGCTAAAATCTGCACCACCGCGCGCGCGTAGCGCATTCGCAGCAAACGTATTCGGCTTCTCGGTGAAGATAAGTTTCCATCCGCTGCGGCCCAGGGTATCGAGCGGATTATTGACATGACTGCTATCGAGGCGAACGCGCAAAAACCCGCGCCAGTCATAGCGTTCCACCGCTTTTAGTGAATCAACGACATCATCAAACGTGTACGTGATGGTGTCAAATTTGCCGGCAGGCACGGCAAAAAAAGCGCGCGCAAAATCATCGAGTGATTTTTTACCAGCACTGAGTTCGCGGATTTTTATATCGACATCCATCCAGATCATCAGCGCCTCGGGATAGTAATCACTCCCGCGCTGCCAGCTCGGCCAGCTTTTTTGCCCGGCACGCTGGCTCATGATGGGGTCATTGGTGGTGTCTTGCAGATTGCGCCATGCACGCCCGGCGCGGCGATCCATGGTGGCAATGGTGCGGGCGAGCGCTTCGCGTGATTCTTCCGCGCTGTATAGCCCGCTACGTGCGGCGAGTACGTCGGTCCAATACGTGGTCTGGCCTTCATACACCCAGAGCAAACTATTTTGCATCGGCTCATTAAAGTTGCGCGTGGTGAGATCTGCGGGGCGGCGAAATTTGCCATCCCACGCGTGAATAAACTCATGCGGGATCACGCCGCGCATAAAGGCGGATTCTTTCCATTTCGTGAAATAACCAGCACCCACGCCGATCTCGGTCGATTGCCGATGCTCAAGGCCACCCGTGCCGCCAAAAATATCGCTCACCGCAATCAAAAATTCATAGCGATCAAATGGCCCACGACCAAATAATTTATACGCCTGCTGCACCATGCTGCGATGCGCGGTTAAGTGCTCGGGCGGAGCCTCCAAGCTCTCTCTATTGTCGGCTACCGCGTGAAAGCGCACCGGCACTTTCGCCATCGGGTCGAGATCGAAGGTCTTCATGTATCTCGCCACGTAGACCGGCGAATCAATTAGCTCCTCAAGATTAGTTGGTGCAAATTTCGCCATGCCGGACGTTGTCGTTGTTGTCGTGAGTGCCGTTGCAAACTGCCACGTTGCTGGGTACGTCATCGTTGCCTCCACATTCACGCCACTTGCCAGTACGCCCGCCGGATACAGCACCACCGAGTTCCACTGTAAGCCGATGATGTCCGGTGTGACCAGTACACGGCCGGCTGCGGGCGAGACGGCAGTTAAGTACTCGTACTCGGCTTCGAGCACGGTGACCTTCGCCGGAATAGTGAGATGAAACGCGAATACATTGAGCGGGTCGCGCGCCCAGGTTAGCGTGTCGCCATTCGCGCAAAACGTGAGCCCACTCAGATTCGCAATCACCCCATTCGGCGCGTGATTTCCGGGTAGCCATTGCGGGAAAAGTAGCGTCAAGGGCCCCGGCGAAACCGGCATCGACCATTTCACACGGTGAATTTTTCGCTCCACATCGGTTACATCGACCTTGAGAGAAATTGTGCCAGGGTAGCTTGGCGCGGTGGCCTCGGGGATTGTGCGCGCGTGGGCCGATAGGGTAAAAAATGCCAACACCAACAGTGCCGCGCGTGTAGCCGACGAGCGCTTAGTTAAAAAAGTCATCACGCAATCCCTTAAAAATAAAGTTATGTTAACGCTGCCTATTTTTTTGCCGAAAATGCCGAAACACCGCGCCACCATTAGCGTTTCAGCCGATTAATATTTTTACTAGGCGAAAACGCCTGATACGCACCCGACGATAAAAACACCCCAATCGTCACCGCCGCAATGCCCACACAATCCACGAGCGTCGGTATTTCACCGAGTAGTGGAATCGCCGCCAACATCGCCACCACCGGCACCAGCGAGGCGAAGCTCGCACCGAGCGATGCACCCAAAATACCCACCGCGCGCGCGTAGGCCACGAGCGAAATAATCGCCACGAATACACCCTGATACACGGTCTGAATCACGATGGCGGTGAGTGAGGCTTCGGCTAGTCGATGCGGCAAGAAAAAAACATACACGGGCAAATAAACGACCGCCGATATCACCGACACCACCGCCGCCGCGTGCAACGGTGTGAAGCCCGATGTCGAAGCCGCACGCATCGCAATCGTAAAGCTCGCCCAGCAGAGAGCAGCGGCCAAGAAGAAAAAATGCCCGCGCCAAAAGCCGGTTTCAAATTGGGTGAGTCCCGTGCCGATAAAAATCGCGATGCCGAGTGGAATCAACATCAGCCCCACCTTACGCCAGCCGGCAATATGCTCACCGAGAAAAAACATCGCGAGCAGCGCCGTCCACAGCGGCATCGTGCCGGGAATCAGCGCGCCCGCGTGCGCGGCGGGGGCGAATAGCAGCCCCGTGGACGAGAGCAATACATACGGCACGCCGGCACCTACGCAAATCACCAGCCACTTCACCCACCCGATTTGCGCGATGCCGAGGCCGCGTTTGAAAACCACCGGCAGCAGCAGTAAGCCCGCGCAGGTGAATCTCAACGCCGTGATGTCGTAAGGCGAGAGCCCGGTGGTTACGCCGTAGCGGGTGAGCAAAATCCAGCCGGCCCAGATGGAGATCGCAAATAATCCCCAGGCGGCACCGGTGAGATAGTGGGTGCGAGAGAGCGCGGTTGTGGTGGGCATTGTGCGTGGCCGTGTGAGGGGTAGGCAGTGTAGCAAATGTGGCGAGGGCAATTGGGTGCGACGCAACCGCAGACCCAGAATACAACCGGCAAAAGCGCCGGGCTCCTTCCGGGCTACGCGCATGCTTGGCGCAGTAGCCGACATGCCCGTAAAATATCGACGACAACTATGCGCCCCTACAAAATCCCCCGCTC
>JAYVGG010000402.1:0-5677 GCA_043772475.1 Burkholderiales bacterium | reverse complement strand
AATAAACTGAAGTTGTTGATCCACGAAACCGAAGCGTTTTGCAAAGACCCGGTCAATATCGTGATGACCGAAAAACGCTTTCTCGTGCGTCGCTTTTGGCGCATGTTGGTGGAGTCTGCCAAGCGCATTTTCAACGAGGCGCGTGTCGAGACCGAGCAGTGGTTACTGGCGGTTCCGCTACCGCTAGAAACGCAGATGAAAGATCACAAAACCGCGCTGGATGCGAGGCTCACCTCGCTTGCGCGTATCAACGAAAAAGGTAGCGCGATTAAGTACGAGCTGGCGAAATTTGAAACCCAGCGCGCCGATGTCATCACGCAAATCGAAATCGTTCACGCGCTCATGGCAAAGGTGCGAACGGCAGACCCGGCAAATGAATATGCCGAAGAGTTTGATGGTGCTAAAACGCTCGCCAATGGGCCTTCGGGCGCTAAAAATGCTGAATTTTTAGACACCGTGAGAGTGGCACCTCGCCAGATGTAGCGCTCGCATCAGACCAAGATAACATCGTACTGCTCCTGCGTGTACGAGGTCTCGACCGAGAGCGAGATTTGCCGACCAATGGTTTCTTCTAAGCTCGTCATGCTGTGCGACTCTTCGTCAAGAAACCGATCAATCACGGCTTGGGACGCCAAGATGCGGAACTCTTTGGCGGCAAACTGGCGTGCGGAGCGCATGATTTCACGCAAAATTTCGTAGCACACCGTTTGCGCGGAGCGAATTTCCCCACGCCCTTCACATGTAGGGCACGCTTCACACAGCACATGCGCTAGGCTCTCGCGTGTGCGCTTGCGGGTCATCTCGACTAAGCCTAGCTGGGTAAAGCCGTTGACGGTGACTCTCGTGCGATCACGCGCAAGCGCCTTGCGAATTTCGGCCAGCACCGCATTCTTGTGCTCGTCGTTATCCATGTCGATAAAATCGACGATGATGATGCCACCGAGATTGCGGAGCCGTAACTGGCGCGCGATGGCTTGTGTGGCTTCGAGGTTAGTTTTGAAAATGGTGTCGTCAAAGCTGCGCCCCGATACAAACCCGCCCGTGTTCACGTCAATCGTGGTGAGCGCTTCGGTCTGATCGACGATCACATAGCCGCCGGATTTTAAATCGACGCGACGCACCAACGCTTTTTCGAGCTCGTCTTCCACGCCAAATAAATCGAATAGCGGCCGCTCGCCCGTGTAGTGTTCCAGGACGGCGAGCGAGGGCCGCGTGTAGTGCTCGGCGAAGTCGCGCATGATCTCGTGCGTTTCGCGCATATCGACAATAATGCGCTCGGTTTCTTTCGTGACCAAATCGCGCAACACGCGCAACGATAAACTCAGATCTTGATAGAGCAGCGCTTGCGGGGCGGCGGTTCGCGATTTTTCTAAAATCCCACGCCAGAGCTTGATTAGGTAGCTAATGTCAGCGGTCAGTTCGTCGTCGGTCGCGGTTTCGGCCACGGTACGCACAATAAAGCCGCCGGGCTCATTTTGCGGCATGAGCGAATGTACTTTTTCGCGCAAATGCTCACGCTCGGCTTCGTCTTCGATGCGCTGTGAAATACCAATATGTTGATCACCCGGCAGATACACCAGCAGCCGGCCCGCAATCGAAATCTGTGTGGAGAGCCTAGCGCCTTTGCTGCCAATCGGATCTTTAATCACTTGCACAACCAAGGTTTGGCCTTCTTGCAGCAATTTTTCAATCGGCTTTTGCTCGGCCTGCTTTTCACCGTTTTTGTTTCCCGCCCATAAATCGCCAACGTGCAAAAACGCGGCGCGCGCAAGGCCTATTTCGATAAACGCCGATTGCATTCCCGGCAGCACGCGCCCGACACGGCCCAAGTAGATATTGCCCACCAGTCCTCGGTTGGATGTTCGCTCAACGTGTAGCTCCTGCACGCCGCCTAGCTCCATGATGGCAACGCGGGTTTCTTGCGGGGTGACGTTGATGAGAATTTGTTCGTTCACGGTGGCTTCTTTTCCAAGGGCTGAGACTGAGTTTATCGTATGTGATGAAGCGCGTTGGCTTAGATATGTAGCCCCGCGCGACGCAGTAATTGCGCGGTCTCAAAGAGCGGCAAGCCCATTACGCCGGTATAGCTTCCTGAAAGCTGCGTGATAAATTTTGCAGCCGCACCTTGGATTCCGTAAGCGCCCGCTTTATCGAGCGGCTCACCGGATTCCACATAGCGCTTGATGTCGTCATCGCTCAGGCGCGCAAAGGTGACTTCGCTCACCGATAGCGCTTGATGTACATCGCCATCTACCGCAACCGCGACAGCGGTGAGCACCTGATGCGTGGCGCCCGCAAGCGAGGCGAGCATCTCACGTGCATGGGTGGCGTTATCGGGCTTACCAAAGATGGTGTTGTTGAGGGCGACCGTGGTGTCAGCACAGAGGATAGGCCGCACGGGTAGTTTGCGTGAGCGCATCACCGCCAGTGCTGTCGCCGCCTTCAAGCCCGTCACGCGCGCAACGTAGGTGCGTGGGGGCTCGTCTGCAAAGGGGGATTCGTCGATGTCGCCCACGCGCGGCGCATCACGCGAAACTTCGCGCATCAGCAGTAGCTCGTAATGCACGCCGATCTGCTTTAGTAGCTCGCGGCGGCGCGGGCTTTTTGAGCCCAGATAAATAATTTGAGAGGCGGCAGCCGTCATTCGCGATGATAGGGGTGATTTTGGGTGAGTGACCAAGCGCGGTAGAGCTGCTCGGCGAGCAGTACGCGCACCAAGCCGTGCGGTAGCGTGAAGCCAGAAAGCGCAATCGTTTTTGCGGCAGTTGCCTTTATGTCGGGTGCTAGGCCGTCGGCGCTGCCGATGATGAAGGCGGGCTGCGCGCCGTCTGCCATCCACGCCCGCAGTAATGCGGCGAGATCGAATGTGGTGAGCGCCTTGCCACGTTCATCGAGCACGATGCGCGTTGCGTTTTTGGGCAGTGCCGCTTCAATGCGGGCGGCCTCAAGCGCTAATACTTTCTCAATGCTGCGGCTTGCGCGATCTTCGGGTTTTAATTTAAGCAATTCAATGCGCGCTTCAGCCGGCATTCGCTTCACGTATTCGTTAACGCCAGCATCGACCCAGGCGGGCATTTTGTGGCCTAGGGCTACGATGGTGAGCTTCACGATCAGAAATTTATACGCGCGTCTTGCGGTCAGCGATTGCCTGAAAACCCGCGCCAGTATTAGCTTTTGGCCGGTTCATGATTAGGCCGCACGCTTTTTCGCGGTAAGTTTTTTAGCCGCTGGCTTCTTCACGGCGGGCTTTTTAGCGACGCTCTTTTGGGTAGCCGGTTTTTTCGCAATCACCTTCGCGGCCGTGACTTTTTTAGCCGCCGGTTTTTTAACCGCACTTACTTTCGCTGCGGGCTTTTTTGCGGCAGGTTTTTTCGCGACGGGCTTTTTTGCAACCGGCTTTTTAGCTGCGCTCACCTTCGCCGCCGGTTTTTTTGCTACTGGCTTTTTGGCGATTGGTTTTTTAACCGCGCTCGTTTTTACCACTGGTTTCTTAGCGGCGGGTTTTTTGGCGATGGTTTTTTTCGCGTTAGCCGCCTTCACGCTCACTTTCGCAGCGGGTTTTTTTGCGGTAACTTTTTTGACTGCAGCTATTTTTGTCACGGGGGCAAGGGCCGCGGGTTTCTTGGCGCTCGGCTTTTTAGCAGTCGGCTTCTTAGCAGTAGGCTTCTTGGCCGCAGGTTTCTTCGCCGCTGGTTTTTTCACCGTCACTTTTTTGGCTGGTGCTTTCGCCGCCTTCTTCACCACAGGTTTAGGCAGCGGGAATTCGAGCTTGCCGTCTTGCCATAGCTCTTCCAATTTATAAAGCTCGCGAATTGCCGGCTGCATGATGTGAACCACCACATCGCCGCAATCCACCAGCACCCATTCGCCCGTGCCCTCGCCCTCGCTGCCAATCACGCTAAAGCCGGCCGCTTTGACACGCTCCATCACGTTGTTCGCGAGCGCTTTCGTCTGGCGCGTGGAGTCGGCGCTGGCAATAGCCACGTAATCGTTCACGCTCGAAATATGCATCACATTGACGAGCTTAATATCGCGCGCTTTGATGTCTTCGAGGGCATCAATAATGACGGCAGTGAGAGTGGGGTTTTTGGGCAGTTTTGGCATTGTGTGGCAGCTCCGCTATCGGTAAAGGTGATGATGCTCAATATAGTCGCAAACGTGCTCAGGAACCAAGCCGCGAATGGCACGACCTGCGGCTAATGTTGCGCGCACATCGGTCGATGAAATCGGGGGTGGCGCAAAATCGAGCCTCGTGTACGTGGTGGCAAGCGCAGGCGGCGTGATGGAAGCACCCGCACGGCACACCACCGCAAACGACGTGAGCCGGGCTAAATCCGTCGCGCGGTGCCACGTATCGAGCTTCGCAAAGGCATCGCTGCCGATGAGCCACGTGAAGGTATCGTGTGGGTGCTCGGCATTGAGCTCCGTTAAGGTATCGACCGTGTAGGTCGCCCCGGCGCGGGTTAACTCACGCGCGTCGACCCTAGCCGTCGGGTAGACCTGCAAGGCCAAGCGCAGCATCGCCACGCGATGGGTGGCGGATGCCACCGGCCCCCGTGCTTTTTGCCACGGATTGCCCACCGGAATGACGCGCGTTGCGTCCGGCGTGAGAGCCGCCATAGCCGCCCCTAGCATCGCCACATGGCCGTTGTGGACTGGGTCAAAGGTGCCGCCAAAGAGAAGAGTGGTTGGCAAGATTAAGTGCGAATGTGGCCGTCGCCGAAGACGACCCACTTCTGTGACGTGAGACCGTCTAGCCCGACCGGGCCGCGCGCGTGGAGCTTATCGGTCGAGATGCCGATCTCGGCACCGAGCCCGTATTCAAAGCCATCGGCAAAGCGGGTGGAGGCGTTAACCATGACGGAGGCTGAATCAACTTCACGTAAAAACCGCATTGCGCGTGAATGGTTTTCGGTCACGATGGCATCCGTGTGCTGCGAGCCGTATTGGCTGATATGCGCCATTGCACTGTCAAGATCGGCAACGATTTTGATCGCAATAATCGGCGCGAGATACTCGGTGGCCCAATCCTCCTCGGTCGCATCTTTGAGTAGGCCATCGGCTGAAAGCCGAGTAACCACGCGGCGAATGAGCGCTTTTGATTTTTCGCAAACGCGCATTTCGACCCCCTTTTGCGCGTAGATTTCCGCAATCGCGGGCAATACTTTTTCAGCCATGGCTTCGGCCACGAGCAGCGTCTCCATCGTGTTGCACGGGGCATAGCGCTGCGTTTTCGCATTGTCGGCGATGCGGATGGCCTTCGCCACATCGGCACCTTCATCAATGTAAACGTGGCACACACCATCGAGGTGCTTAATCACCGGCACGCGCGCTTCATTGGCGATTTTGCTGGTGAGCCCTTTGCCGCCGCGCGGAATCAAAATATCAATCACCCCTTTCATGCCAAGCATGATGGTGACGGCTTCGCGGTCAGACGTCGGCACCAGTTGCACCCCCGTCACCGGTAAATTCGCCGCGCCGAGGCCCTCGATCATGGCCGCATGGATGGCGCGATTACTTTCGAGTGCCTCACTGCCACCACGCAAAATACAGGCATTACCGGATTTCAAACAAAGTGCGGCTGCATCCGCCGTCACATTCGGGCGCGCTTCATAAATCATGCCGATCACCCCAAGCGGCACGCGCATTTTGCCGACTTGAATCCCGGTGGGGCGAA
>JAYVGG010000401.1:0-4918 GCA_043772475.1 Burkholderiales bacterium | reverse complement strand
GGGTGTTTTTTATAGCGATGCAAGAGATCGGCGGCACCCACGGTAATCGGGTGGCGGTAGTCTTCACGCTGCCAAGCATAAACCGGCAGCGCCAGGTATTTGCCGCGACGCGTAAACACGGCACCCCAATTGATACGGCCTTCGTTAATGATGACTTGCGCCACCGCCGTACGCACGCGCTGTGCGCCATCGTTACCACGCAGGACGGTTGCGATCACGCGGCCTTCGCGCCCTGTATTTTTTAGCGCATCATTGATATAGCCGCGCAGCACGGTGTGCGGCCCAACTTCAATAAAAATACGCACGTCACGTTCAAGCAAGGTCTTGATTGCGGCCTCAAATAAAACCGGCTGTCGAATGTTGTGCCACCAGTAGCCGGCCGTGAGCTCAGAGCCGTCAATCGCCCCGCCGGTGACCGTCGACACAAATGTGGTCGCGCTCGTGCGCGGGGATAGGCCTTGGAGGGACTCAAGTATGCCGGCCTCAATGGAATCCATGGCGGGGCTGTGAAATGCGTAGTCGAGATCGAGCCGTTTGTAAAAAACTTTTTTGGCGGCAAGGGCGGCCTCTAGCGGTGCCAAGTCTGCCTCTAAACCGGCAAACGTTACGCCGCGAAAGCTATTCACACCAGCAATAGAGAGCTTGGCGGCGAGACCAAGCTCGGCCAGCACCTGTGCGGCATCGTCGCCGCCAAGTGCTGCTGCCGTCATGCGCCCTTTTCCGCGCGTCTCGCCTTGCAAGCGGCTACGCTGAAAAACGACTTCGACTGCGGCTTCAAGCGATAACGCGCCCGATGCCCACGCCGCCGCCACTTCACCCACGCTATGGCCGACCACGGCATCAGCCATCACGCCGCGTGAGCGCATCATCTCAACGATGCCGACTTGCATCGCAAACAAGGCGGGCTGCGCCACCTCAGTCATCTGATATCGACCGGTGCCGTTTTTTCCGAGGAGCTCGGCCTCGATTGAAAAGCTCTTGAAGCGTGCAAATAAACGATCGACCTCGCGCACGGCGCGTGCAAAAACCGCATCTTCGCGGATGAGACGCTGCCCCATACCCTCCCACTGCGAGCCATTGCCCGAGAAGACGAGGCAAACGGGCGAAGCTTCTGGCAGGGCGACACCGGAATCGACGACTAAGGGGCCATCGACCCCCTCGGAAAATCGCGCTAGCGCTGCGGATAACTGGGCGCAGTCGTCCCCGAAGAGGACGGCGCGACACTCGTGCAAATCGCGATGAAAAATACCCGAGTAAGCAAAATCGTAAAGCGCTGATTGCGGCAGCGTGGCTAATGATGCCGCCGTTTGCGCGGCAGCCGCTTTGAGCGCATCGCGGGTTCGCCCCGAAATGACAATAGGTAGCGATTGCGCCGCGACCGTGGACGGGACGGCAGCCCCAAAGGCCTGCGCGTTTTTCGGTGGAATCGTGGGCTTCGGTACATCCGGCCGGCTCAATTGATGAGCCGGGGTCTCTAAAATAACGTGCGCGTTCGCGCCGCCAAAACCAAACGAATTAACACCGACCACTAAACGCCCGTCGGACTTAAGTGCTGTCGTACGTTGTGCGACTTCGAGATTCCATTCATCGAAGCGGATATTCGGGTTCGGGTTTTCTAGGTGAATTGTCGCGGGCACGGTGCGATGCATCACGCAATGAATCGCCTTAACTAGGCCTGCCACACCGGACGCGGCCTCAAGATGACCAACGTTACTCTTTACTGAGCCGATCAAGAGCGGCCGATGCCGCGAACGCTGGGTGCCGAGCGCAGCACCAAGTGCCCGCGTTTCAATCGGGTCGCCAACGGCCGTGCCGGTGCCGTGCGCTTCGATGTAGTCAATCTCGTCGGCACTAATGCCGGCCGCTTCATAGACTTCCGTGAGTAAGGATGCCTGCGCGTCGCCGCTTGGCACAGTCAATCCCGATTTTTTACCGTCGCTATTGATCGCACTCGCCGCCACCACGGCAAGAATCTGGTCGCCATCGGCCAGCGCTTGGTCGTAGTCTTTGAGAACAAAAATACCGCCGCCTTCAGATCGCACGTAGCCATCCCCAGCAGCATCGAAAACGTTGCAGATGCCACGCCGTGAAAGCATGGACGCTTTGGAGAATGCGATGAAGCCGTAGGGATGCAGGTGTAAGCTCACGCCCCCGGTGACGGCCAATGAGCTCTCTCCGCTCGCAACCGAGCGGCAAGCTTGGTGAAACGCAACCAACGAAGACGAGCAGGCTGTATCGAGTGCCATGCTGGGGCCACGCAGATCAAAAACGTAGGAAATCCGATTGGCAGCAATACTCGCCGTGTTGCCTGTCGCCACCGTAGAATCAACGGTGCCTAAGTCTTCTGCAAGGCGATACGCGTAGTCGGCTGACGAGATACCAACGTAGACACCACACTTGGTTCCCCGGACAGATGAAGGCTTAACGCCGGCGTTTTCAAACGCCTCCCACGTCATCTCAAGCAAAAGCCGCTGCTGCGGATCCATGAGGGCGGCTTCACGTGGGGAGATGCCGAAAAAAGCGGCATCAAACGCGGTCACGTTGCCAATCGAGCCCGCTGCGAAGGTATAGCTCGTGCCGGGGTGATTTTTATCCGGGTGGAGGTAGGCCTCTTTCGCCCAGCGCCCTTCTTCCACGCTGCTAATCAGGTTTTTTCCGTCGAGCAAGTCTGGCCAGTATTGGGCCGTATTGGTTCCGGGAAAACGGAAGGACATCCCGACAATGGCAACTTTTTTTGTCATTTTATGAATGTTGTTGGTTAACTGAAAACTCAGGCCGCACCAGCGGGACATAAATGCAAGCCCGCCAAAGTCCTTTCCCCTGATTCCACGTCCGCATCACCAGCTTTTTACCACGCCAAGCCAGCGCAAAAGTCAATTTTGGTACCGTACCGGTGACGTACGATTTGACTAGCTTACCATTGCACACAAATTGCCAACAGTCCCTTCGGTGCCCTGCCATCCCCTGATTAGGGGATGGCAGAGTCAAACTAGTCGCAGACACGCAAAATTGGTAGGCCGTGCAGGACTTGAACCTGCGACCAAAGGATTATGAGTCCTAAGTCAAGCGGCAAATTATCTCAAAAAATCAATTATTTAAGTAGTACTAAGTATTTTCAGGCTACGCTAAGGCTACATCAGTAAAACAAATTGCAAAAAAGTGGTGGGCCGTCCTGGACTTGAACCAGGGACCAAAGGATTCAAATTTGCGTGCGTTTCCACACTCTTCGGACTATCTCATCACCCGCGCACAAATTGCTTCGTACGTGAGGGTGCCGGGCGCTCTCGGGATGCTTATCGGATTGGCTCCTCACATCCTAGTCTCTGCACCTTTTCGCTTACCGATCTTACGATCTGCCTTCAGCGAACTTGGCTCAGGATTGCCTTGGCTTTCGCTTTAGGTTTCCCTGAATTCACCCGGTTTTTCCACAAACGATTACTCGTTTGGGTCACCATTTCGATGAGTCCTCTGCTCTAACCAACTGAGCTAACGGCCCACAGTGTCTATTATCCCACTCCACGTAAGTTTTCGATACCGACATTTGCGCGGGTCATCATGCGGCACTACTATTTCTGCGGATGCAAGTACGCTTCAATGCCGGGTAGCTCATACGAGCTGAATTACTCAGCAAAAAATCACACAGGGGTCTCTGTCTGGAGTCAGTATCGTCGTCTGCGTCTTTGCGCGCGTGATGCTGACGCGTAGGTTCTGCCTCGCTTGACTGTCGAGATTGTTGCGGTCGTTGGCTCGAACGATCCGGTCTGAGTTGTTCACGATCTTTCCTTTGGCATATCTCGGCCAACCTTCGAAAATGACGACCTCGTCAAATTGCTTTCCCTTGGCTTTGTGCATGTTCATGATGATGACGCCCTCTTCAGGCTTCGATTGCGTCGAGAAATGCTCACGCACAAACGCCCGCTGCGTGATCGAGAGAGCATCGTTGTATCCCCCGAAGTCGCGCCAGTTCTGAGATAGTTCTTGTCTGAGCTGAGTTCCGCGCTCAAGGAGCCGAATATTCCTAACTTCTAGCGCGATTTCTTTTAGCCGTGTACACGCGCCGTCATCGAGCGCCTTTCTGACAGTTCGCCAATCCTTTTCGGGATCGCCGGTAAGCAACACTGCACATGCAGTTTCATATGTCGCAAACATCGCGACCATAATGCTGTTTTGAGGAATGGGCTTTCCAGCCGCCTTCTTTTGGAGGTACTTGGCATAAGCTTTCCGGATTGAATCTGCATGCGAAAGATCGGTCTTTGACGGCGTATCCCCGCCCTTGCCTTGAAAGTAGTTGCACATCAGATCTATAAACCGTTCACGGTGGAAAAGCCCTGTCGGTTGAAGAAGGTAGGCAACAATTTCGGCTGCGAGGATCGCAGCATCAAGATCGATAGATGCGGAATGATGAATCGGTGACAATTTTCCGGGAGGTTCGCGAAAGGCGTCAGACACTGAGCGGGTCAGCCGCTTTGTCGGCACTAGAACGGCAAGCGACCATCGCTTTTTCTTCGAATCGACCAGCCGCGCTCTGATCCCATACGTAGTCGTGATGAGTTTTGTGTAAGCCTCATTTTCGTTCGTGGGATAGGTATTGATGTCGATCCCGGCGTACTCTTTCTTCGTGAAATTTCCAGTTAGGACTTCGTTGCCGAAGAGAAGAATCTCGGTGCCAGTGCTTCGGTGATTGTCGCCTTGCATCCCAACTTCGGCAGGTTTGAATTCCGCTCGAAATTGATCCAACCTCGCTGGATCAGCACCGATCCAGTCATAGATTCGTTGTTCAGGGTCGGCAAGGGCAATTAAAGCAGCCTCCCTGCCAAGCTGACGGACAACGCGCCACTGATCGGCATTCGTGTCCTGAAATTCATCCAACACGATGAACGGGTAGCGGATCGCAATCAACTTTCGCAAGCGCTCGCTT
>JAYVGG010000400.1:0-2838 GCA_043772475.1 Burkholderiales bacterium | reverse complement strand
CCACATCGCACGCCACGTGCTCTTGCACCACCGTGCCGTGCGCGTGGAGTACTAGTTTGGCCGCTTGTGGCTCTGCGCGGTACTGCGCTTTGAGAGGGGCCTGTGCGGCGGTAATAGCGGCGCGCAGTTCGGGCAGTGCAGTGGCATTCATAGGGTCGCGGTTTCTAGGGAAGTGTTGGTAGGCTGTGACCAAGCATCGAGTGCGGCAATAATGTCGTCTACCTGGGCCGCGCGGTAGGCGAGATCGGTGGAGGGTACAAGGCTGGTTCGGATCGTGGCACCGGCTAATTCGCCATCGCGCCCCAGCACCAGCACGCGATCAGCGAGCGTGACCGCTTCATCGGGGTCATGCGTGACGATCACGGTGGCAGTACGGTGGCGCGCAGTCACGTCACGGGTGAGAGCATAGAGGCGGCGGCGCGTGAGCACATCGAGGGCTGAAAACGGCTCGTCCATCAACAAAATATCTGGCTCACGCACGAGGGCTCGCGCAATCGAGACGCGCTGCGCCATGCCGCCAGAAAGCGATTTTGGATAAAGCATGGCCGCGTCCGTGAGGCCAACCTCGCCCAGCACTGCCTCAATCGCCGCGCCATTGCTAGGGTTTGGGCACTTTGTGGATTCGGCATCGAGCGCGAAGCCGACATTTTCAGTTACCGATAGCCACGGCATTAAGCGTGCCTCTTGATACACCATGCTCACTTTTGCGCTGGCACCTGCTGTGGCGGCGTGGCGCGCAATGCGCCCGTCAAAATCGCGATCAAGATTGCCAATCGCGCGCAGCAAGGTGCTCTTGCCGCAGCCGGATGCCCCGAGTATCGCGACGATCTCACCGGCTGCGACGTGAAAATCTATGTCGCGCAGAATTATGTTTGCGCCTATTCTCTTTTGTTTGAGTTGGACGTGCAGACGTTCACTTGTCATGATGAAAGCTCGCCACATCGCGCCAGCGCAGTACGCGTTTTTCGATTGCGACCAATATCGCGTCGCTGATTTTTCCGGCAAGTGCTAACGTGATAATCGCCACCAACACAATATCGGCGCGCCCGGTTTCGCGGCCGTCGGTGAGCAAATAGCCTAAGCCTGATGTGGCCGCGATCAATTCAGCCGCGACCAAGAACATCCAGCCTAAGCCCAAGCTCGCACGCAGGCCCGTCATCACGCCGGGCAGCGATGCCGGCAGCACGATACGGCGCATGAGGCTACTGGCTGAAAAGCCAAGCTGCTGGCCGACTTCGACCAATTTACGATCTACATTTCGCACGCTACTCACCGTCGCCAAATACATCGGAAAAAACGTGCCAATCGCAATCAAGGTGAGCTTGGGAGCCATATCGATGCCAAGCCAGAGTAACAATAGCGGCACCCACGCAAGTGAGGGAACCGCGCGTAAACCTTGCAGCGTTGGGTCGATTGCGCGCTCAAGTTTCCCGCTAAGTGCCACCGCAGCCCCCGCCAAAAGCCCCAGCCCCGCGCCAATGGCAAAGCCGACTGCGACACGCGCAGTGCTGACACCAATGTGCGAAAAAAGGCTACCGTCAGCGGCCAAATCTGCTGCGGTTTGAAATAAGGTGGATGGCGGTGGCATTAAGTGTGGAGCCACAAACCCTAGGCGGGACGAGGCTTCCCAGACGATTAGGGCAGCCGCAGGGAGCACCAAACCGATAGGAAAAATGCCCGCCACACGCGCCCAAAGCGAAACCACCGCAGCCTTTGGCGTGGTGGTTTCGTTGGTTGGTATGAACTTGATGGATGATGCAGACATAGTGTGACGAAAAAAAATTAACGCGTCGTGCCGTTCGGATAAAGTGCGGCGACTTTTATTGCAGCCTGCGCGTTCAAAAGCTCGTCAACCACACGTGACACATCGGTGCCCGATTTAACAAGACCTTCTTCGAGCAAGATCGAGCCGGCACTTTTGAGCGCGGCACGATGCACGTCGCTCGGTGCGGATTCATCAAACCCAGTACGGCCGAGCTGGCGCTTGGCAACTTCCAATGAAATTTTCGCCTCATCAGCCAGTAGCTGGGCGGCTTCTGCCGGATTTTTCTGAATCCATGCGCGGGCGCGCTCGTAAAGTTTCACGGTGCGCTCGACCGCTTCTGGGTATTTCGCGGCAAATTTTTCAGAGGTATTTAAGAAGCCGTAGGTATTGAAATTCACGTTGCGATAAATAATGCGTGAGCCCGCTTCGAGCTCACTGGTGGCGAGCAGTGGGTCCAGCCCCGCCCATGCGTCCACCCGGCCTTGCTCGAGGGCGACGCGGCCGTCGGCGTGTTGCAGATGCACGAGCTCGACATCTTTTTTGGTGAGCCCCACCGTGTGCAGCGCGCGCAGAGCAAACAAA
The DNA here is from genome assembly GCA_043772475.1 of Burkholderiales bacterium. Taxonomy (GTDB): domain Bacteria; phylum Pseudomonadota; class Gammaproteobacteria; order Burkholderiales; family Usitatibacteraceae; genus UKL13-2. The sequence continues at coordinate 491 of JAYVGG010000400.1, read as the reverse complement.
AACGGATCGGTGCCCTTGGTGGCGGCAATCTTTTTACCTTTCAAGTCAGCGAGCGTCTTGATTGGGGAATTTTTCGGCACCGCGAGAGCTGTCCACTCCGGGCGCGAATAGACGTAAACCGTTTTAATCGGGTTCCCATTCGCCCGCGACAGGACGGCGGCGAGCCCGGCGGTAGAGCCAAAATCCACCGCATCGGCGGCTAAGTACTCGAGCGCGCGATTACTGCCTGCGGACTGTACCCAGCGCACTTTGGTATTCGACTTCGCAAACTCCTGCTCCGCCCAGCCGAATTTACGCACCACAAGGCTAGGGGGCGAGTAAAAGGCAAAATCGAGCCGGACTTCCGCTGGTGCGGCCTCAGCCCGGCTAGGCGCGCTGTATTGCGTTAAGGCGACACCAAGCGTAAGCGCAAAAAGTGCGCGCAGGACGCGACGGCGGGGGAGGCTACGGGTGGTTATGGAGCTCATGATGGAATCCGATGTCGAAGTTGA
>JAYVGG010000399.1:0-3675 GCA_043772475.1 Burkholderiales bacterium | reverse complement strand
GACCCGAAGAAAGTTTTATTGCTTTTCACAGCGGCAGAGTGCGCTTTTCAAATGGATTGCCCTTGCGTGGTGGCTGCCGCACCGCCCCCGTGCCGCTGTCATTTCATACCGAAAAATCCACCACCACCCCGTTTTACAATCTTGCTGCGGCAGACATGCCGGAAGGCAAACAGCCCAAAGCTGTGCGCGAAGGCTTTATTGATGCCAGCGGCCAAGTGGAGAAGCCACACAAAACCTACCGCATGAAAACAGCAATAGACGCAGCACAGCGGCGCGCTGCCGAGGCGCAGCTATTTGGTTACCAAGCACTTGCAGGGGGGCAGCAATTTGGCGCAGTGATTACGGCGGATGCTGATGTAGATAAAGCGCTGTTCATAAAAATTGTAGCAGCACTTTGCGGCGAAGTTCGTCTAGGCCGCTCGCGCTCGGCCGAGTACGGGCGCGTGCAAGTTGTGGAGCGTTCAAAAGCGTTTACGCCACTTCCCAAAGCAAGCGTGGCAGTCAAGATCACCATCCTAGCGATGAGTGATCTCGCCTTGGTAGATGCTGCAGGCGAGCCGCTACTCACGCCGACTGGCGCGGCACTTGGCTTTGGAAGTGCGACGGTAGATTTCGCCCACACGTTCATTCGCACCCGAGCCTATGCGCCTTACAACGCCAAGCGCCGCACGCATGATTTGGCGCGGCAGGTCATTTGCCAAGGGAGCGTGATTACGCTTGAAGGGGCGTTTACCGAAGCAGATTGCCGTGCGCTAAATAACGGTGTCGGTATTCATCGCGAATCTGGGCTGGGTGAGGTGCTGGTTAATTTGCAAATGCTTGCCGACAAAAAGATCGAAGCGAAAGCCAAAGCCAAAGAAGTCTCATCTCACGCTACTGTGTCACCCTCAAAAACAGAATTCACGAAGTGGCTACGTACGCGCGACGTGGGCGTAACCGATGCCATGGCAGCGTCACTTGCGATGGCAAGAAAACAATTCGGTGAATTCAACGCGCACCAAAAATCCGCTCGTCGCTACCTTGGATTAGGCGCGGCTGAGCATGTTGGCCCGTCCGCGAGCCAGTGGGGCGTAATCTTTAACGCCGCTAAAGCCGCAGTAGATGCGAAAGCGCTACACCTCGAATTAACGAAAGCAATAGATGGCAAAGCGAAAAACTGGGAAGATAAGTTTGCCGCCGAGACGGGGCTCAAATCTTTTCACACTTGGTATTTTGGCTGGCATACGGCCACAGGCCCCGACGTTGCCACCATCCGCGAATTCGCCAAGCTCGCCATGGATCACGCCAAAAAACGCAACGCACCCGCAGCCCGCACCCAAGGAGCAGCCGCATGAGCCATTTTTTAACTACCAGCCCGATCTACTCCATTGCCCGTGTGGTATTGGAAGCCACCGTCCCGCTTGCCGTTTCTAGCGGCCAGTCGAATCACGTTTTTGATAGCGATCTGGTTCGCGATGCAAGCGGGCTACCGATGATTCCAGGCTCGGCGACCGCTGGTGTACTGCGGCATCTGTATTGGCGTGAGTACGGTGAAACAGAAATGCAGCGCATCTTTGGGCTGCAAGACGGCGACATTGGCGGTGTATCAATGGTTGAAGTTGCGGCCGGCGTGATTCACGGGGCTAGCAACACCCCCGCCCCCGCCCACTACACCAGCGGCGATGCGCTGCTCGACTTTGCGCGCGCCACACGCGAACTACCAGTCTATCGAGACCGTGTAGCCATCAGTGAGCGCGGTGCCGCCAAAGAAACCGGCAAATTTGATCGCGCTATATTACCGGCGGGGTTTCGATTTAGTGTGGAGCTAGTGCTGCACAGCATGAATGCCAAAGACCTAGCCTTTGCCCGCTTGCTGGCGCTCTTGGCGCACCCGCTCTTTCGCCTAGGAGCGAGTACCCGCGCGGGTCTTGGCGCGATTCGTGTCGTGACCATACACACGGCTACGCTTGATCTGAGTACGACCGAGGGCGCGGAATCGTACCGAACAATCAGGCCCGATATCGGTAGTACGGTTGGCTTAGCCGAATACAAGATTCCCACGACTAAGGACACCCCACTCACTCACCATGCACTTCAACTCACCCCTATCGCCGCCTGGCGCTTTGGCCCCGACATGCGCCCCCGTGTAGAGCAGCGTGTTCATTGGCTCGACAACGAAGGCAAAACCGAAGGCAAACTAGGCGCCGCCGAAATCGTCATCCCCGCATCATCCATAAAAGGTGCGCTAAGACACCGCGCGTATTTTTACGCGTGCTGTGCAGCCGGATATTTTGCGGGGCAAGCTGCGGATTCCGCTGAGCAAAAAACCGCAGACGCCGCCATTAACGCCATCTTTGGCGATGCCAGCCACAATGCAGACGGCGCGGAAGTTGGGAGCGTAGGCAATCTCATCATCAATGATCTCTACATCCCAATCCCCGCACCCGAAGAGAACGCCATCGGCGTCCAGCAGCACAACGCGATTGATCGCTTTAGCGGCGGCGTGCGAAACCGCATGTTGTTCAGCGAAGAATTGCTATTCGCGATCAAAGACCCGATCAAGCTAGACGTGTGGCTAGATAAGGCACGGATTGGTGACAACAACAAGATAGGTATGACCGCCGTAGAGGGCGCACTAGCCGACCTCGCCGCAGGCCGCCTCGCACTCGGCGGCGGTGCATCTAAAGGCCACGGGTTATTTAAGGGTAGCCAAGTCACCGCGCCAGCAAGCCAAAAACAAACGGGAGAACAACATGCAGCTTAACGATACCCTTGCAGCCTATGCGAAGGTTGCGGGCGAATTTGGCCTGCCCGAAATGAAGGCTGTTAGCGTCACACGCCACATCACGAGCGGTGTTGACTACGAAGCGCTGAAGAAGGCCGTCACCGACTTTCACCCCACCCAAGGCTGGCTTTGCTTTCAGTCCGCCGTGCGCTACGTGCCAAGCGATGTGCAAAGCGGCGCGCCGGTACTTTCGCAATTCACTAGCGATGGCTACTTGCTCAACGCAGAGCTTGCCAACAGCGCGGGCGAATCGCTCCACGTGCGGCAAACCGGTGTGCGCTGGGCGCTCACGCTCTTTACCGCAAGCGGTGTAAGCAAAGAATCCAATGGAGGCGAGGCATTTTTAGCTGACACCGTCGATTTCAACGCCGCCAATAAAGATCTCGGCGTAGTCCGCTACCAGCGCCTCTGGCAAGCGCAAGAAAAAATCGGCTTCGCCCCAATCGCCGCGCGCTTCCTAGGCTTTGGGTCAAATCACCATTCACAAAACCAGTCAAACGAGGCCGCTGTATGACCATCAACGCCCCCTACAATTTCGCACCACTTGCCGACAAAGTCTATTTTCCTGATTGGGGCGATAGCGTCACGCACGACATCCCTTTCAAAGACGGCTACTGCGGTGAAATCGCCCTCACCATCACCGCCCACACACCGATCTTGGTTGGTGGCCAGCAATCGCGCACACCGGGCCAACCCGGCAACGTGCATTTCTACACACAGCCCGATGGCAAATACGCCATCCCCGGATCATCACTCAAAGGCATGGTGCGTGCGGTGCTTGAGATTGCCACCTTTTCGCGGATGCGGCAGGTGGACGATATGCGCTATGGGCTTCGAGATATTAGCGGCGAATATGTCAAAGAAGTCTATAGCGCGACCGTAGTAGGAAAGCAAAAAGCGGGCTTCATGCA
>JAYVGG010000398.1:0-11138 GCA_043772475.1 Burkholderiales bacterium | reverse complement strand
GCGTCTGATTTCCCCGTGCTCGCTACTGGCTTCTTCGCTGCTGGCTTCGTCGCTGCTGGCTTCGTCGCTGCTGCCTTTTTTACATCGTCAATCGCAATCGCCCAAAGCGGAAGATCGAGCAATATTTCTTCCTCTACAAGATCTGCGACGATAAATTCTGAACCCAAGGCCACGTAGTCCTCGTCTGGCGATTCGTTTTCTAGCGGCGGGAGTAAACTTTCGTCTCCCACCAGCACCAGACTACTCAAAATCGACAGCACGTGCTGCGTGGGCTCTAGCGTTTCAGGGTCAAACAGCAAAAACCAACCTGAAATTATACACTTAACACGCTGTTTTCGTCCACCCGCCGCATCCTTAGTCTCAAGCCCCACCAGCTCAAAGTGAATTTCACCCTCGCTACCGGCCAAAAACGGCCGCACCCGTGGCAAATCGCTAGGCGAAAAATCGCCCGATGCGGTTTGTTTCAGCCTTGTGAATGGCTCGACTAAAATGGAAACGGGCTGGGAGGCCATGCGGAAGAGAAATAGTGAATCAGGCGGGAAATCGAGCGCGCGAAAGCGCGGCTTTGATGAGCGTCTATAATACGGCTTCGCTCTCAAAAAGTCAAAAAAGCCCTTGATTTTGAAGAAAAAAATTACCCTAGCCTCAACCTCACGATACCGTGCTGCACTGCTTGATCGTCTGCAACTCGCCTATCTCGTCTGTAAGCCCGATGTGGACGAAACGGCGCATGTGGGCGAATCACCGACAGCCACCGCGCTGCGGCTGGCCTGCGAAAAGGCGCAAAGTGTCGCGAGCCAATTCCCTGATGCCCTCATTATCGGCTCCGACCAAGTGTTGGATTGCGAGGGCAGCCAGCTCGGCAAGCCCGGCACCCGCGAGCGGGCGTATGCCCAACTGCAATTGCTACGCGGCAAGACGGTGATTTTTCAAACCGCACTCGCCCTTCTGAATAGCGCGACGGGCCAGATTCAATCTTGCGTTGTCCCCACCGAGGTCACGTTACGCATGTACTCGGACGCGGCAATCCACAATTACCTAGAGCGTGAAGATGCGCTCGATTGCGCGGGGAGCGCAAAGTCTGAGGGCTTGGGGGCGGCACTCATCGCACGGATGAAAAGCGATGATCCAACCGCCCTCATTGGCTTGCCGCTGTTAGCCCTCATCGACATGCTGGCGCGTGAAGGCGTGGAGATTTTGGCGTGAGCACCGGCAAATTTGGCACGCTTTATCTCATTCCGGTCAATCTCAGCGAGCCATTCGTAGCCGATGCGCTACTACCCGCAAGCGTGCTGGCAACGGCACGCCGCCTCACCCATTTTGTGGCCGAAAACGCCAAGACTGCGCGCGCATTTTTGAAAGCCATTGGGGTCACGCGCCCACTTGCCGAAATTAGCATTGTTGAAATCGACAAGCACGCAAAAGGTGCGCTCTCGGAAAGCTACCTAAGCCCCCTTCTCGCAGGCCACGATGTTGGGCTCGTGTCAGAGGCAGGTGCTCCGGCCGTGGCCGACCCCGGTGCAGACATCGTCGCACTCGCACACGCAAAAAAGATTCGTGTTGTGCCCTGTATCGGTCCATCGTCGATCTTATTGGCGTTGATGGCCTCAGGGTTAAATGGCCAAAAATTTGCCTTCCACGGCTATCTGCCCCGCGAGCGCGACGCGCGCGTGAAAGTGATTCAAGAACTTGAGCGGGAGTCTAAACAAAAAAATATGACGCAAATTTTGATCGAAACCCCGTACCGCAACCAAGCGCTCCTAAGCGACTTAGCAAACACGCTGCGTGCATCAACGAGGCTTTGTGTGGCCGCAGATCTCTCCGGCACGAGCGAGCAGGTAGCGACACGCGCGGCCCCTAGCTTCGCCAACGAAGCCGCTCCGAGCAAGCCCGCGCTATTTTTATTTTTAGCCGACTAGCGCTAGCCTGCATATTTCACGGGTCGGCCCCTCTCCAAGACGCACACACCAGTGCGAAAATAGTGTGACAGCGAATCCATTTTGTACAGGCCGCTCTCGTTGGGCCTGTGGATTCGATAGCGGGTCGCTGAACGCGCGCTTTTCCGCTCTCTTCTCTCGGACTGTCTCGACATTCCTTCGTTCAGTCGAGCGAAAAATCACGCGCCCATCGACCCACTCTCGAACCCACCCCCGTGAAATATGCAGGCTAGGTCTGCGGCACGGCCAATCGGGCGAAGGGTGCCTCTTTACGCAAAAATGGCTCAACGTCTTTGGGTGAAAGTGGGACGCTAAAATAATACCCTTGACCCACCGAGCAGCCCTTGCTTCGCAACATCGTGAGTTGGCCGTGGGTCTCGATGCCTTCGGCGATCAATTCCAAATCGAGCCCGTGCGCCATGCTAATGATGGCCACCACGATAGCGTTGTCGTTTTCGTCTACGGTAATGTCGCGAACAAAACTTTGGTCGATTTTTAGCGTACTAATCGGCAAGCGCTTCAGATAAGAAAGGCTCGAATAGCCGGTGCCAAAATCATCAATCGACATGTGTACCCCCATGTCGTTTATCGCATTGAGTAAGGTGAGGCTACCCTCGCCTTTACGCATGACTTGGCCTTCGGTGAGCTCAATCTCAATCAAATTCGGCGGCAGGCCGGTGTCATCGAGCGCGCTCTTAAGTAGCTCCAAAAACCGGCTATCGGCGAGCTGCCTTGCCGATACGTTGACCGCGATCCGGCGCGGCTTGATGCCCGCATCCACCCACGCTTTAGCTTGCCGACAGGCCTCGCGCAAGACCCAATTTCCAAGTGCATTAATCAGCCCGGTTTCTTCAGCAAGCGGGATAAACTCACTCGGCATGATGGTACCTGAATCGGCCGAATGCCAACGCACCAAGGCTTCGAGCCCGACGATTTCCCCAGTGTGTAAATTAACCTGCGGCTGGTAGACCAAGGCGAAGGCGCCCGCCTCAACAGCGGCACGCAGGCTCGACTCAAGTGCGGCGCGCCGCTTCACCGCAATCGTCATCTGCTGGGTAAAAAATTGGTAGGTATTTTTGCCTAGCGCCTTGCTATGAAACATCGCCGTATCCGCGTTTTTAAGGAGCGTAGACGCATCGCGCCCATCGTCGGGGAAGATCGCGATGCCGACGGAGCCCGACACGTGCTGATTGCCGCCCACCATAAAGAACGGCGCGCGCAGCGCCGCCAAAATCTTGTGTGCGACCCGGCTCGCGCCTTCTTGTGAGTTGATTTCATCAAGCAAAACAATGAATTCATCCCCACCTTGGCGCGCGATCGAATCGTTCGCGCGCACCGAGCTCATGAGTCGGTGTGAAAGTGAGCGCAATAAATCATCCCCCACATCGTGCCCAAGCGTGTCATTGATATTTTTGAAGTTATCAATATCAATGAACATGACGGCAAATTTGTGTCCGCTCCGCTCAGCGCGCGAGATCGCACCCGCAATGCGGTCTTGCATCAAGGCGCGGTTCGGAAGCCCAGTGAGCGCATCGTGATAGGCCAGATGCTGAATTTTTTCCTCAAACGCGCGCCGCTCGGTGATGTCACGGGTGTTGACAACGATGCCGTTAATTTCGGGAACGTCCATGCAGCTTTTCGCGATTGACTCAAAAATCCGCCAACCGGACGATTTGGAGCGCACACGAAATTGCACGCCACGCTCCATCGTGGAGCCCCTCACCAAATCTGCCAGCATGGCGCGTAGCTTGTCCGCGTCTTCACGATGCACCAGATCAAAAAAGTCTTTGCCGTTAACTTCTTCCGGTGTGTAGCCCAGCATGCGCTTAAGCGAGGGGCTCTGGTAGCGCATGATGCCCGTTTCGCTCAGCACACTCACGAGATCCATGGCGCTCTCGGTGAGCACCCTAAAGCGACCTTCGGAGGCTTCCAACGCTTTCTCTACATTGCGGAAGTTCGTCACGTCAGTTATCACACCGACCAAGCCTGCGGGCGAGCCGTCAGAGCTCGTATACCGGCTTAACTGTTTTAGCACCGTGAGCTCTCGCCCGGTACTGTCGGTGGCAATCTCTTCGACCGATTTCGTTTCGCCAGAGCTCAGAACCTCATCATCAATCACAAAGAATCGGCTCACCTCTTCGGCTGAAAAAAATTCTTTGGGGTGATGGCCGATCCAGTCATCGCGGCGGATACCAAAAGTTTCCTCCCAGGCACGGTTAAAGCCTAGGTACATGCCATTCACATCACGATAAAAAATCGGTGTCGGGATGGCCTCAATCAGCTCTTGGGTGAAATGTAGCTGCTGGTCGAGTGCGCGCGCAGTAGACTTGAGGGTGGTCACGTTCGCACAGGTGACGATAATGCCGACAATGTGCCCGTCCGCGCCCCGCAAAGGCGCAGCCGACAGGCTCAATTCTTTAGTTGGCTGGCTCGCAACTTTCCAAGAAATGTCGATGTTGTGAACAGTCTCGCCGCCAAGTACGGTCTGGCGCATCGCGCGCGCAAAGCCCGCCGATTCGCCGTGCATAATGGGAGACTCTTTGCCCATCACGTCCGCCTGTGACATGCCAAACATGGCTTCTGCTGCCGGGTTCCAGAGTGTGACAAGGCCTGCCGGGGTAATCGAATAAATCGCCAGCGGCGACGTATCGACAATCGCGCGCAGTGATTCATTGAGTGCCGAGAGGGTTTCTTGGGTAGCGCGGTGGCGCGAAATATCTTCGATCGCGCAGAGCGCGTACTGGCGATTACCTTGTTCATCACGCACGATCACACCGGTACGGTTGACCCACAATACGCTGCCGTCTTTACGTTGATAACGCTTATCGCGCGAGGCGGGGATCTCGCCACCTGCGACCACGTTTTGCAGCACGTTTGCATCATGTGCGCGGTCATCCGGGTGGGTGATGTCTAGGAAATTTTTGCCGATCAATTCATGCGCTGAGTAGCCAAGCATGTTGCAAAAAAACCGATTCACCACGGCAAATTCGCCGGCCTGATTGACCTGGATGAGCCCCACGCCGACGAGGTCGAACGCCTCGCGAAACTTACGCTCGCTGTTAACCAAGTTTGTTTGCCGCATGGTAAGCGTATGCCCCATGCCTTCGATGGCACCGGCGAGTTGGTGCACCTCGGTGAACTGTGTGAATTTGCCAGTTTGCACCCCGCGCCCTGGCTCATTCTGCGTCACCAGCGTCTGCGTTAACTGTCGAAGTGGTGCGGTGATGAGTCTCGCAATGAGCGCGCCACAGAGCATGGCAACGGCCACGGCGGCGACGCCTGCCCAAACTAGGTAAGTGCGAAAATGTGCCAGTACTTCTGGTGCCATCCCAAACTCGCCCGAAAGCCACGACAACAAAAGCGCAATAGACAAGGCGAAAATAAGCGTGACGACGGCAAAACCTATCGTGATACGGAGCGTTAGGCTGCTTGTTCGCACGAGGGGGGGCGCCGGGTTAGTTTCATTTTTTCCATTTTCAACACGGGAACCCAATTCAACTCTCCTAGCGACAATTGCGCGCCTTTTTTGGCCGTCCCCGGTCTTGCACGCTCAAGCTAACGCCGAACCAAGACGGCGTTCAGCGCTGCTGTCTTTATTTTGTTTCTGGCACCTGCGAAAATAGTACGCGCCCAACTTTGAGGATCACCTGATTGCCCTCCTGCAAAATCGGCACCGGTGTTAGCCTCATACCTTGGCAAGGTCCGGCAACACAAAGTCCACCGTTTGGCTCAAACAGCGCACCATGTGTCGCACAAATTAAGTATAAGCCAGAATCGTCGAATACCTCACCCGGCTGCCAGTCGAGCGGCGTACCCCGATGCGGGCAATGATTGGCGAACGCATGGATTTCGCCTTGAAAGCGAATCGCGAAACAGGCCGTGGTGTTACCGCTAAATTCACGCGAAAAGACGACCGCGCGACCGCCGTCAGCCAACGCGCTCGCGTCGCAAATTACGCGTGATTCGATAGCCATGCGTGCAACGCCGAGACAGAATTTAACAAGGCTAGCGGATTTTTTTGCGCTAACTGTGCCGCCGGGTGTGCGCCGTAGGTGACGGCCACCGCGGCCACACCCGCTGCCGCCGCGAGATCTAAATCGTGGGTGGTGTCACCAATCATCAGCGTACGGTCGGCGGCAACCCCGGTAAACGCCATTAATTTCAACAGCATGTCGGGATGCGGCTTGGGAAAGCCCTCATCCCCGCAGCGGCTAAAATGAAAATGTGGCTTGAGGCCGGTGTAACCAAACGCACGCTCAAGTCCCACGCGCGGCTTACCGGTGGCAACGGCTAAAAAACGCGTCGGCGCCGCCAGCGCCGTCAGTAATTCTGGGATCCCCGCGTACAGCGGCGCTTCGTCATCTCGCGGCACATAGAGGGCACGAAAACGTTGCACAAACTTGACCCGCGCTGGCCCATCGAGCATGGGCATCAGCTCGGCGACCGATTGATCGAGCCCCAGACCAATCACGCTTTTCGCCGCCGCGACGCTTGGGATCGGCAAGGCGAGCTCGCGGGCGGCTTCGCGAATGCAATCGGCAATGAGTGTAGTGGAGTCTGAGATGGTGCCATCCCAATCAAAAACGATGAGCTCAAAATTGTCTTGCCTCATTTGCGTAAATGCCCCAAATAGCGCGTCAAATCTGGGGATAGGGGCGAGGTGATCGTGAGCAACTCACCCGTTAAGGGGTGTGAAAATGTGATTGTATGGGCGTGTAAAAACATCCGTTTCAAGCCCCCGTTCTTGGCGGCCTGCACAACTTTGTTCAGCGCAAAGTCACCGTATTTATCGTCGCCGACAATGGGAAAACCAAGATGGGCGAGATGCACCCGGATTTGGTGCGTGCGGCCCGTGCGTAAATCGCAATCGAGCAAGGTGGCGGGCTCACTCACGTGCGGCAAACTTTCGACGCGGTGAAAAATCGTATGCGCGTCCACCCCTTCGGCATCATCCACCGACACGCGGCGCTCGCCGGTCGCGGTCAAATACTTGGCGAGCTTTAATCGGACGCTGCGTTTCGCGTCACTCCACGTGCCCTTAACGAGCGCGAAATAGCGTTTTTCCATCTTGCGCTCGTCTTCGCCACGCAGCATCGCGTGCAGCCCCGTGAGTGCGCTGCGTTTTTTTGCCACAATCAGCACACCTGAGGTTTCACGGTCGAGCCGATGCACGAGCTCTAAAAAATCGGCATCCGGCCGCTGCGCGCGCAGCGCCTCGATCACGCCAAAGCTCACCCCGCTGCCCCCGTGTACCGCGACCCCGGCCGGCTTGTCGATGACGATGAGTGCGGCATCTTCGTAGAGGATTCCCAAGTGCTGGCGCGCCTTTTCAGCCGTTTTCGCTTCACTCGCCTCATCCAACGTGGGCTTGGCCGTGCGAATCGGCGGTACGCGAATCACGTCGCCGTCCAAAAGCTTGTACGAGGCGGCAATCCGGCCTTTATTGACGCGCACCTCGCCCGAGCGAAGAATGCGAAAAATATGGCTTTTCGGCACGCCCTTTAGTTTGGCGGCCAGAAAATTGTCGATGCGCTGTCCGGCGTTGCCGTCGTTGATGGTGACCAACGTGGCCGCATCGGCGCGCGCACCGTCGGCGGCCGGTTTTGTGACACGTGGATTAACTTTTTCGGCGGGCGACTTCATGCGTTATACTAGTATCTCGTTGATTTTGAAGCGAGTCTTGGTTTGCGACGGCGAGTTAATCCCCCGTGCCCACCACCCCTCTGCGAATAGTCACCGCGCTGTCTTTGCAACCCAACCCGCGCGATTCTTAAACCCATCGCCAGAGTTTGTGAACCCAAAGAAAGACACGGAAAACGAGCGGTTGTTTTTGCCCACCGTGGTCTCTCGACAGACCAAGCAAGTGGCGATACTAAACGATTTACGCGCGCCCGCCGGTGTGCCGCATCCAAAGATGCAGCAGTCGGAGCTTAAGAAAGTGTGGCGTCGTGAAGCCCAAACGATTTTGGTGACGTGGCAAATTGTCCGTCGCTATGAACCGATGAAATCGGCATTTTTTGCCGCAAGCGTAATTTGAGACTTCAGTGATATTCCGATCAAACATGTTTGAAATCCGGATCCTGCGCGGTAGGCCTAGCCTCACCGCCCATCATGTGCCCTCGCGGCCTACATCGCTGCTCGACTAGCTTTGCTCGCTTGAATTGCGCGGCAGGTTAGCGCAGCCTCATCAGTTCGCCGTTAGCTTCCGGCCCGCCCTGCTTTGCCTGATTGTTCAAGGCTTGCGCGCGAGAAAGAAGAAAAAATGAAACGCATGTTATTTAACGCAACCCAAGCTGAGGAGCTTCGCGTTGCGATTGTTGACGGGCAAAAACTGGTTGATCTCGATATCGAACACGCCGGTCTCGAACAACGCAAAAGCAATATCTACAAAGCCAAAGTGACCCGCGTTGAGCCCTCACTCGAAGCGGTATTCGTCGATTACGGCGCGGAGCGCCACGGCTTTTTGCCGTTCAAAGAATTAACCCGCGACTACGTCGCCGGTGACGATGGCGAAGGCACCCGTGCGCGCGTCGCACAAAATCTCAAAGTCGGCCAAGAGATTTTGGTGCAGGTCGAAAAAGACGAGCGCGGCAATAAGGGTGCGGCACTGACCACCTACATTTCGCTCGCCGGTCGCTACTTGGTGCTGATGCCAAACAACCCACGCGGCGGTGGTGTATCACGCCGCGTTGAAGGCGAAGAGCGCGCGGAGCTACGGGACACCCTCGATCAGCTCGATATTCCTGCTGGCATGAGTGTGATCGCCCGTACCGCTGGTATTGGCCGCTCGGCTGAGGACCTAAAGTGGGATCTAGGCTACTTGCTACAACTTTGGGAAGCCATTGATGGCGCCGCCAAAGACGTGCGTGCGCCTGAGCTGATTTATCTTGAATCAAGCTTAGTGGTGCGCGCGATTCGCGATTTGTTCCAGCAAGATATTGGCGAAATTTTAATCGACACGCCAGAAATTTTTGAACAAGCCCAGTCATTCATGTCGACCGTCATGCCGGCTAACGTAGGCAAGGTGAAGCTCTACAAAGACGACGTGCCGCTTTTTTCGCGCTTCCAAATCGAGCATCAGATTGAAACCGCCTATCGTCGCGATGTCACGCTCCCTTCTGGTGGCGCAATCGTGATTGACCACACCGAGGCACTCGTCTCGATCGACGTGAACTCGGCGCGCTCCACACGCGGCCACGATATTGAAGACACCGCGTTTCGCACCAATTGCGAAGCAGCTGACGAGATCGCGCGCCAGCTACGCCTACGAGATTTAGGTGGCTTGGTGGTGATTGATTTTATCGACATGGAATCGACCAAGAACCAACGCGAAGTTGAAAACCGGCTACGTGACGCGCTACATCATGATCGCGCACGCGTGCAGACGGGGAAAATTTCGCGCTTCGGTTTGCTCGAACTCTCGCGCCAGCGCTTGCAACCGGCCCTTTCCGAATCCAGCTACATCCCCTGCCCGCGTTGCCACGGCATTGGCCATACCCGCGATACCTCGTCTTCTGCTCTACACATTCTTCGTATCATCCAAGAAGAGTCGATGAAAGAAAACACGGCGGCCATTCACGCGCAGGTACCGGTTGATGTTGCCACTTATTTGCTAAACGAAAAACGCCTCGACATTCACAATATCGAAACGCGCTTTAAGGTGAATGTGATTCTGATTCCGAACGTTCACTTGGAAACCCCAAACTACGAGCTTGAGCGCTTGCGCCATGATTCGGAGAAGCTCGATGGCACCGTGCCGAGCTACGAAATGATGGTGAAACCGGCCGACGATAACGCCGCGAAATCCCCAGCTGCTGCTGCCGCCGAGACCAAGACCGCGCGCCCGGAGCCCGTCGTGAAGGGCATAACGCCCGATCAACCTGCACCGAACGCGCCGGATCCGATTGCCGGTGCGCCACGCAGCAGTAGCGCCGCCGCAAGGCTCGCGACCGCTGCCACCACCCCGGCACCATCGCTTTGGCAAAAAGTGAAGGGGTTTTTCAGTAGTGGTGAAGCGCCTGCTGCGACAGCGGCACCTAAGGCCGCGATCGAGAGTAAGCCCGCATCGAATAATCGCGGGGGCAGCGGCGGCAACAATCGCGGCGAGAGTCGCGGTGGCCGCGACGGCGCAAAGCGTGGCGGCGAGCGTAGCCGTGCGGGTCAGAGTAAAGAGCCGGGCCAACTTCAGCCAGGCCAGTCGCAAGGTCAGCGCCCGACGAAAGATCGCCCACGCGAGCCGCGCAACGAGACCCGTAACGAGGGCCGCACCGAAGCGCGCAACGACGGTCGTAACGAGGGCCGCAATGCAGGGCGTAAAGATCAACCCCGTATCGACGCGCCAAAGGCCGACACCCAAGCGCCGGCTTTTATTGCCCACGCCGAAGCCAGCGAGGCAGATCACGCCGCACGTCCACCACGTCAGCCACAAGCACCACGCGCCGCACTCGAAGCCAGACCGGCTGAGCAAGAAGGCGAAGGTCGCGGCCGTCGTCGTCGTGGCCGCGGTGGTCGCAATCGTGCTGAAGGTGGCGAGCGCGCTGATCGTCCGCCACGTGATGAGGCTCAGGGCTCGTTGTTGCCGACCGAATCGGCTGCTGCAATGGGCGGCGCGCAGCCGGTAACGCGTGCCGCATCCGGGCTGCAAACCCACGCTGAAGCGCCGCACCACAGCCACCACGATGCGCCACGCACCCACACGCAAGAGGCCGCACCGGCAGCGCCCGTGCGCCGCGAAGCGCCCCCGCAGGCCGAGATGGCACGCGCAGAAGTCGAAGCCCCTGAGATCGTGCGTGACGTTGCGCCCGCGCGCGCACCCGAGCCCGTCCGTGTCGCCGAGGCCCCACGGGCTGCGATAGCGGTCGATCAAATCGGCGACGCACAATCCGCATCGCCGCGCACACCACGTCCACGGCGTGGTGGCAGCGAGCAGGCGCTCGAGCCGTTGGTCGTGGTTGAAACGGCACCCGGCAAAGCGGCGGCAGTGGCAGAGGCATTCGTGCTCGACAGCGAGCCACGTCGCCCACGCGCACCACGCCCGCGTCGCGAGCGCAGCAGCGTGAGCGAGCCGTTGATTGCGGTTGATACGGCGGCCACCCACCGCACTGAAAATCCACCCGCCTAGATTGGGCGAGCGGTAATAAAAAAGCCGTGCGACAAAATCGCACGGCTTTTTTTATTGTCAAAGAAATTAGCCGATGGGCT
>JAYVGG010000397.1:0-5891 GCA_043772475.1 Burkholderiales bacterium | reverse complement strand
GCATCGCGCGGGAGCTGCCGCCAGCGTAGATTGCCTTCGTTAAAGCCGGCATTGATGGTGCGCGCGATACCGGGCAGTGAGGCAACGGACTGCACGCCGGCGACGTTTTGCATGTACCAATCAAATTTCTCAATCGTGGTCATCACGTCGTAATTGGTGCAGGCTCCCGCCACCCCTTTGGTCTGCACCACCACGCCAAGGGTGTTAACGCCAATCGCGAATTTGTCGACAATCATTTTGTTGTCCACGTTGTAGCGCGATTCAGGGCGCAGCTCAGGCACGCCAGAGCCGTAATCCCCGACTTTTAATTTTGCCGCCCCGACCAAGCCAACTGCCAGCACGGCCACCCCGGCCGCAACTGCCCACGCGGCATGTTTGCGCTCGGCAAATTTTGCCGCAAAGCGCCACAGACTATGTACCGCGCCCTCTTGCGCGACTTCTTTTTGCAGTGCTTTCGGCGACATCTTCAAATACGAAAGCAAGATCGGCAGCAACATTTTGTTGGTAATAATCATCCACGCGACACCAAGCGACGAGGTGATGCCAAGCTCACGCACAATATCAATCGGGATCAACATGATGACGGCAAAGCCCAACACGTTGGTGAGCAAGGCCAGTGTGCCCGGAATAAATAACTTTGAGAAACTCGATTTGGCGGCCTGCAAGCTATCGGCCCCGCCGACGACTTCACGCTCCCACGTTTTGGTCATCTGCACGGCGTGCGAGACCCCGATTGAGAAAATTAAAAACGGCACGAGGATGGAGAGCGGGTCAATACCAAACCCGATTATCGGTAGCGTGCCGAGTAGCCAGAGCACAGGCATCATCGCCACCGTGAGCGAAACCAAGGTGAGCTTGATGTCTTTCACAAACCAGAGCATCAAGATAGCCGTGATGAGAAAGGCAATACCAAAAAACATGATGACCCCGCGCGCACCATTGGCGATATCGCCGGTGGCCTTGGCAAAGCCGATGATGTGCAGCGTGTGCTTGGGGGTTTCGTATTTGTCGCGTAGGGCTTCGAGCTGTTTGGCGACTTCAAAATAATTGAGTTTTTTACCTGTCGCAGGCTCGAGCTCGAGTAATCCTGCTGCCACCAAGGCACCGGTAAAATCGGTCGCGACCGTGCGCCCTACTTCGTTTGATTTTTGCACGTTGCCGCGCACAATCGCTAAATCCGCGTCGGTGCCTTGAAAGGTGGCGGGGATGACGTTGCCGCCCGCGAAGCCTTCTTCGACAACCTCGATAAATCGTGTGTTTGGTGTGAACAACGAGCGCACGCTCGGGCGATCTACGCCATTAAGCAAAAAAATCTCGTTGGTGAGATCTTTGAGCTTTTGCATGAATTCTTTATTGTAGATATCGCCTTCTTTTGCCACCAACGCAATCGCGATACGGTTAGCGCCGCCAAATACGGTCTCGTATTCCTTATAAACCTTCATGTAAGGGTGCTGGAGCGGCACCATTTTGTTGAAGCCGGCGTCGACTCGTAGCTGGCTCGCGGAGTACGCAAATATGAGCGTCATCAGGCCAAAAACAATGAGCCAGATTTTGCGATGGGTAAAAACAATCGCGGAGAGTTTTTCGATCAGCGGGGTGAGTGTCATGGGCGCGCTCGCGAGTGTGTTGGCTAAAGTTATTTGCTTATCGGTGCTGCGCTTATCGGTGCTGCGCTGATCACCACCGCGCGTGGCCCAGACTCGCCCACAACGATGACACCACTTGCGGCCGACGCGGCCGGTGCCGCCAAGGCTTTGGTGGTGCCGGTTTTAATGGCCGTAAAACTCTGGCCGTTGTCACGTGACACCAGCAGCGTACCCGCAAGACCTGATAACACCAGCGCGCCATCGGCAAGCTTGGTGGCACCCATGACGCTTGCAAGTGAGGCATTCGGAATTTGCACCCACGTAGCCAAATCGGCATCGCTGCTGCGATAGATTCGGCCACGCAATCCGAACACAATTACGCTGCCATCAGTAGCGGTGATGCCGCCAAAAAACGAGCCCTTGTACGGCGACGCGAGGCTAACCCAGGTCTTGCCGGCATCGTCGGAACGAAGTAGCGTGCCCGCCTCACCGGCAATCAGGTAGCGCGAATCGGTGACGCGAACAATGGCGTTGAAATGACGATCATCACTCTTACCGTCCGCTGTCGCGCTGCCGATCTTGCGCGCGACCCATGATTTGCCGCCATCGGTGGTGTCATAAAAAGCGCCGTAGGCACCGACAGCGAAGCCCGCGTTTGCATCCACAAAGGCCACATCCATGAGCGGCTTTTGATCGTCGGGGGCGGCGAAGGCTTTGCTCCATGTTTTGCCTTCGTCACGGCTGACCAAAATCACCGAGTCATGCCCCACCGCCCAGCCTACCTTGGCTGCGCTGACATAGATGCCGGTTAAAAGCGGCAGATTTTCGGGAGCTTCGGCGCGCTGCCATGATTCGCCGTTGTTGTCTGAATAAACAATGTAGCCACGGTCCCCTACCGCTACCAAGCGCGCGCCAATGCGCGTGACATCGGTTAAGAGAAGCCTCGAAATAGACTGCGCTGATAGGGTGCCAGACTTCGGCATCACAGCGGGGTTGATTTGCGCGTGAAGCGCACAAGGCGCGGCACTCATGAGCAGTGCAGCAACCCAACCGAGTACGGTTTTTTTCATACTGATGTTTTTGTTCATAGCACTCCTCCGTACAGGCGATGATGTCTTTGCACTTTACCAAACCCATACAGGGCTGTGCAAAAAAGGCGACTTCAAACGCAACAGGGACAACCGAATGGTTGTCCCTGTTGGTTATGCGTTTTCTAGCAACCTACCGTGTACCGCTACGGCTAAGGCTCGCTGGCGTGTAGTCGGATGCTTCACGCTTGATCGGCTCATAAATCTTCGACTCTTCCGAGCGCAAGCCCATCGCGATATAACGACGCGATTGCAAATCGTGATGGATTTCAACGGTGCCAAACCACATCGGCACGTTGTACCAGCTCTCGCTATGCTGCTCGGCGAAGCGCCAGAGCTGGCCACGGGTGTCGTACTTATCAATCATGACCACGTTCCAGCTATCTTCATCAAGATAGAAGGTGCGGCGCGAGTAAGAGTGCGAGGTGCCGCTCTTAAGCGTCGCATCGACCACCCACACGCGGT
The DNA here is from genome assembly GCA_043772475.1 of Burkholderiales bacterium. Lineage (GTDB taxonomy): Bacteria > Pseudomonadota > Gammaproteobacteria > Burkholderiales > Usitatibacteraceae > UKL13-2. Next base: position 2,752 of record JAYVGG010000397.1, on the reverse strand, counting down.
GTAGCTCATAGCGCGCGAGGTCTTGGTTGATATGGCCGGGCTTCAAAAGCTCGCTGTACTTCACCTTCGGGTTGGATAGGCGGTACGAGTTGTACGGGATGTACATCTCTTTTTTGCCGACTAATTTCCAGTCGTAACGATCTGTTGCACCGTTGTACATGCCGAAGTCGTCGTTGGTTCTGAGGCCGTCGGCTGCCGTACCGGGGTTATCGTAGGCGACGTTTGGTGCCAGACGAACACGGCGCTGGCCGGGGTTGTAGGTCCAAGCAGAGCGCGGGTCTTTGACTTGGTCTACGGTGTCATGCACGAGCAAGATCGAGCCTGCGAGGCGTGCCGGTGCGGTGGTGACTTGCAAGTAATTCAGGATCTTGTTCGGCTCACGCGCGGCAGCAGACTTGGCGAGATTGCCGTACGAAAAATCGTACTCGTACTCAAACTTGACGAGCGCGAAATCGCCCGATGTGGTCACGGCCGCTTGCGACCAGTGCATCGCGAAGGTGTCACCCTTGTAGTGAAGCAGGTGATTCCAAATCGCTTCGTTACCGTTTTTAGGAATCGGGAATGGTGTGCCGCCCGTACAGCCCACCACACCATTGCCGCCAGCGGCTAAGGTTGCTTTGCCCGCGCATTCGCGGGTTTCTTTGTAGTGGCCTTCCGGGTAGGCTGCGGTGCGGCGTGTCTTGTACACATTGAGCACATAGGACGGATATTGCTTCAACATCGCAATCTGCCCAGGCGACAAGCTGTCTTTGTACTTATCGACATCTTTGGCCGAGATGGTGAATTCGATTTTGTCGTTCGGGAACGGATCGGGGTATTGGGCACCGGCCTTCATGGTGATGCCGGCCGGCACGCCCTTGAGGCCGCCATCCCATGCGGGGATCGTGCCGGCGGCGTTGGCCGCTTTTTCAGCGCCTATTGGTGTGAGCGTGGTGCCTAGCTTGGCGGTGTCAGCTGCAGCCAATTGTGCTGCGGCACCGGCGGACATGGCCAGCGCAGCAATTGCTACGGCCACTTTTGTGACGTGTGTTGCTTTCATGTTTCCTCCAGATATTGTTGGGTATAGCGCAGTAAGTAAAAATCCTGCTCGCGCGGGCTGCACTCTGTGGCACGTGCCTAACGCGATGTACGGCAAATTCGCCGACAGCCGGTTTCGGGCTGTCGGCTAAGTCAAGCTTAGAAAGCGTAAGTCATCACGAGCGAGGCAAAATCGCGATCACGTACTGGGTTTGCACTAGAGCAGTAGCTAGCCGACTGCGGCGCGAAGCCAAGTGCCGCTACACCCGCAAGCTGCGCGCCGAGCGTGGTTTGCGCTGCCGAGGTGACGGTATCGGTACCGCAGAATTTACGGCCACCGTAGAACAAGTTGTACGACAAATCAATCGTAAACTTCTTTTGGTAATCGTAGTTAAGACCAAACGCGGTCGATTTCACACCCTCGTTGAACGTCTGCGACGTGCCGGACACATCGTGGTTGTAAGCGATACGCGGTGCCAGGTTGCCACCGAAAATTACGTTCGCGTATTCCAGACGACTAACTAAGCGATAGCCCCATGAGGTGCCCGTGATGAAGCCTTCGGTTTGCCGGCCACCCGATTGCGAGGCGACAGCCCCTTGCGCGGTGGCGGGCAAGAATACAGCCGGGCCGTTAAATTTCACGTCCTGACGCAAGCCGTGGTACTTGGTGTAACCCACTTCGCCCACAACCACGCCCTGCTCGGCACCAAAAATATTGGGCAAAGATTTGGTCGTGGTCATCTGGAACTGGCTCATCTTGGTGCGATCCCAGCCCCGCTGGAAGGTGCCGTTTGGCACCAAGCCGGCGGCCGAAGCGCCGAACGGTAAGTTGGCACTTACCGTACCGGGGATCGTCACAAAGCCGGTGATGAGGTTTGGCGCGCCTAGGGCGGCTAACAAAAGCTCTGGCGTGGAAAACTGTAACGGCTGATTAGGACGATACGAGTATTCACCCTGCAAGGCCGTGCCGAAGGGGCCTGCGGTATTGAAGGACGCACCGAACAGGCGGATGTCGTTTGGATACTCAGCGAAGTAGCTCGCCGTACCGGTTTGGCCGACGGCAGCAGCGAGTGGCCCACCCGTCAGTACGGAAGCGGGTGTTCCCTTGATGCCTGAGAAAAACGGAATACGGCTATGGTACTTCTGGTAGTAGAGGCCAAACTCGGTGTTATTGAGTTTCGGTGCCAAATAACGCATCGTAAGCCCATGCTGACCATGATCGCTCGGGTTTCTATCGGCTCCACGTAGCGCCCATACTTGGGCTGCGGGGCTGAATACGCCGTAGAGCGATTGCGCAATCGGGCCTGCGGTTGGGGTTGTTGGCGGAATCGGATTGCGCGCCACACCAGTCGACAAATCACCCCGACGTGCGAAGCCAACAAATACGCGATCTGCGTCATCGGAAGCGAAATCGTTGTTGCTCCAGTAGGAGCCTTTTGGGTCAAGCTTGGTTTTGTCGTGGTTCAAGAGCACGTAGGCTTCCATGCTTAGATTCGTGGTCGGCGAGGCGGATATCAAAACGCTTGAGGTGGGCAGGAATGCCTCTTTGATTTCAGCACCCGGGGTACGTAGCTTCACCAAATCAACTGGGTTGATGGAGTTAATGCTGTTCGGGATGAAGGTCGATTCGCCCCACGAGATCACTTGATTACCCGCACGAACACGGATGGCCTGACCGTACACATCAAAACTCTTGGTGATGAAGGTGTCGAGCATTTGCTGATCGGCACCGACG
>JAYVGG010000396.1:0-2497 GCA_043772475.1 Burkholderiales bacterium | reverse complement strand
CGCAAGAGTTGTAAGCAAGAGCGGCTGATGGATGTAGATTTCAGTTTGAGGAGGTCGAGCCCCGCCCTGTGTGACGACTAGTTGGGGAGGATTTATGGCGGTGAGTAATCTCTCTACGTCATTCGGTTCAGAATTGATCGATAAATGTTTTGATCCGTTAATTGGCAGTGCGTGCACAGAATGAAATCACTAGATATTCGCCAATGGTAATTACATCCTTAATCACAACCCCATGTTGCCAGCTATGCCATTTGTAAATGAAATTGTCCCTGACCAAATCAAGCCCCAACTCCATGCCCAGGGTTTCCGCCACCCATTGGGCGTAGGTGAAATCAAATTGTATAAATGGACAGTTGATCGTGCGCGCGATGTTTTTTTGCTTCCATTGGGAAACGAGCCCGGTGGCCATGACATGAGGCAATTTTTCTTTGCTCTATCTGTACGGGGGGCGGTTGCGTACTTTGAAGCGTGCGAGCACTTGAATCGTTTTAGTGATGGCGATGTCCTTACTTGGATGGGGGCGCACCTTGAATTGCCAGAAAAGTTGAGCCTGAATCGGTCCGAAGTAATCAGTTTGTTACAGGAATCATTGGAAGCGCGAGGCTCTGTTTTTGGAAGTGCCGGACTTAAGAAGGTACAAATTGACTGGAATTAGAAGGCGCCGCTATGCAAATGTCACAGCAAATACTGAGCTTCCTCGACGCCATGAATCCAAGTCACGAGTTAAAGGCGGTTAAAGGGGCCAGGGTTGATTTAATTTCCCAACCCCCATAAACTGAGTTCATGCCCCGCCGCCCGCGCATCCATCTCCCCGGTCAGCCGCTGCATATCTTGGGAGGACATCGGCCCAAGAATGGCTTGTACCAACGATTTCAATCGATTGACTTTTCAGGAAACCTTTCATGCCAGCAGACCCCACGTTCGATCCGCGCAACCATCGTCTGAGCGAGACGCGCTATTTCGATGATTTCACCATCGGCGAGCGTTTCGTGCTGCCCTCACGCACCATGACCGATGCGCTGTTTGCCGCCTTTTCGCTCGCCAGCGGCGACAACCATCCGGTGCATTACGACATCGAATATTGCCGCGCCCACGGCATGCCGCACATGCTGGCGCACGGGTTTCAGGTGGTGGCGCAAACCTGTCCGGGCGCGGGCATGTTCCCGCACATGGTCGAAGAATCGCTCAAGGGTTTCATCGAGCAGAGCAGCCGGTTTTTGGGCAAGGTGTTCGTGGGTGACACGCTTTACTGCGCACTCGAAATTACCGAACTGGTGCCGAACCGCAGCACCGGCGTGTTGACACTGCGCTCGACCGTACATAACCAGCGCAGCGAACTGGTGATGGAAGGGATGCAGAAGTATCTGCTGATGAAGCGGCCAGCGGCTTGACGCGCACACGGTGCCTCGCGTGATGTGACGCACGCAGCGGCGTGCGGGGTGCGCAGGCGATGCCAGTGCGGAACAACCCCTTCTGGCATCCCCTTCCGGCAAACTCTATCGGCCGCCCCACACCGGTTTGCGTTTTTCCACAAAGGCGGTGAGACCTTCTTTCGAGTCGTTGGTGGCAATCACGGCGCTGATGAGATTGACCGCGCCTGCCACGCCGCTGCGGTAGCTGGTATCGGTCGCGTGGATGAAGGCGGCGCGGCCCATGCGCATGAGTTGCGGCGATTTTGCCGCGAGCAGCCGCGCCAGTTTGCGCGCTTCGTCGAGCACCGCATCGGCTGGTGCGATGCGGCTGACCAGACCCAGTGATTGCGCTTCCTGCACGTCGAAGGCGCGGCCGGTGAACAGCAGGTCGAACGCGCGATAGCGCCCGATGAGGCGCGGCAGGTGGGTGTAGTGAATCGCCGGCAATAGGCCGATGTCGATTTCCGGATAGCCGAAGGTGGCGTTGTCAGCGGCGACGATCAGGTCGCAGGAAATGGCCATCGACATTCCGCCGCCGCGCGCCGCGCCGCTGACCGCCGCAATGGTGGGCTTGCCCAGTTTCGATTGCACGTCATAGAGCTCTGAGTAGAGCTGGTTGACGGTGGTGTGCGCGTCTTGCAGCGCGCTGTTGAGGAAGGTGCCCAAGTCGAGCCCGGCGCAAAAGCGCCCCGGCACGGCGCTGCCGATGATGATGGCACCCACGTCGGCGTCAGCGCCGGCGCGCTGCAGCGTGGCGAGCAGATCGCGCATCAGCGGCGCGTCGAGCGCGTTTACCGGCGGGTTGTTGAGCAAAATTTCGGCGACGTGATCGCGCACGGTGTAGTCAATGATGGGCATGGCGGTGAGTGCTTGTTGGGATTTGTGGGTGATGGGGCGGGGGAAGCGGGAGGGCGAAACCGGCGGTTGGCGGGGCCGGTTCGGGTGCATGGTAAGTCAAACAAATGGCGCAGCCTAAAATGGGCGCCTCCTCTTTTCTGCTATGCATCATGAATCAGGCCGCTCAGCCCTCCACTACGCCGTCGTCAGTACGCCCCGCAGTACGACCCCTCGATGGCATCACCGTC
>JAYVGG010000395.1:0-3959 GCA_043772475.1 Burkholderiales bacterium | reverse complement strand
TAGCGTGCGGTAAGCACTCGAATGGCGCATCGCTTGGCCGTTCGATTCATCGTATGCCAGGCTCAAGGCGGAGACCGTGCTCTGCAAGGGCGAGGCGAGGATGTTATCTGCCAACGCATCTACTTCATATTTGGTTGTGAGTATCGTCTCGGTGTGTAAAATCAACGTTTGTGTTTCGGCAGATAGATCCGGTGAAAGCTGCGGCAGTAATCTGTGCAATTGCTGGAGTTCCGTGCGTATCACTTGCTCTAGGTCATTGCCCCCCGTTAAGTTCAAGATGAGGAGTGCTTGCTCGATGTGGTTAACCGCCTCGTGCAGGCCGGTTTGCTGCGCGCGCTTGGCTTGCTTGAGCAATTGTGTGGTCAATGTGGGAAAGTAGCGTAAAGAATTCTTGAGTACGGCATTGCGTGATTTGAACTGCTCGATTTGTACATTTTTTGCCTCGGTCGCCGCTTTCAGCATCAAAATTTGCTTTTGCAAGTTCGGGTCTAAATCCTGCAAATAGGATGTAAAGGGTTCGTGCGAAAAAAGGCTGGAGAGCGTATGCAGTTGGTTGAGTGTAGCGACGAAAGGGTCGTAGTGTGCCAATAGGTTGTAGCGCGCGCGGAGGACATCCTGGTTCAAGTTGGCATCCATTTGCTTGATGCTGCGCATCCCGCTGACGAATGCCAGATGTTTTTCCGGCTCCACCGCAGTCGATTTGCTATACAGCCAGGACAGCATGCCGATCGCGGCAGCGAGCAACAGAATTAAACGCAGCGAAATGAGTTTGCGCATTAGGGTTGGCCTTGCAGCAACTTACCGCGATATTCGCCGGTTAAGGTGTGCAGAAAAGCGACAATCAGGTCGACATCCTTTTTCGGGATAGGTCGCCCCAGTTGATACTTGGCCATTTCGCGAATCGCTTCATGCAAAGTCGCAATCGATCCATCATGAAAATACGGCGCGGTCACGGCAACATTGCGCAAACTGGGGACACGGTAAACATGACGGTCTTCCTCACGTTTCGTAATGTTGAACCGACCCAGATGGGCAGGCGTGCTTGTGGCGTGAATAGGTTCTTGCATCACGCCCATCTTCTGAAACATATTGCCGCCAACGTTAACGCCCTGGTGACAGGCCGTGCAGCCGTAGCTTTTAAAAAGGCGATAACCGTGTTTCTCTTGCTCGGTAATCGCCTGTTGATTGCCTTGAAGATAGCGATCGAAGCGCGCGCCCGGTGTGAGCAGCGAACGTTCAAAGGTCACAATGGCATCTTTGAGTGTGAGCGCGCTCATGCCTTGGCGCGGGTAAGCGCGGGCAAACGCGGTTTGATACGTTGGATCGCCGCGCAGCTTCACTAATACTTCTTTCCAATCGGTTTGCATATCGCGCGGGGCTTCGATTTGTTCTTCGAGCTTTTTTTTACGGCCATCCCAAAAGAGCCGAAAGTTGAGGGAGACATTAAAAATGGTGGGCGTGTGAAATGGGGTCAGTTCGCCGCTAACCTGCGGCGAGCGCGCCAACCCATCGGCACCGGCCAGATCCAGCTGATGGCAGGTATTGCAAGACATCGTATTGTCTTTCGATACACGTTTTTCCCGGAATAGCTTTTCACCCAACGCGACCTTTGCCGGGTCTAAGGCGGGGGGCGGCGGAATCGCTTGAATCGGCTCAGCAGAATCACTCGCCAATGGTGGTGCGAAATTGCTGGGCGCGGGTACAGGCTCGCCCGGTGCGTTGACCTGACGCCATGTCAAAGCCAAGCCGGCTAGGCCAACGAGCAATAAGCACGTGATAATTAGGGTCTTCATCGGCCTATGAAATTAAATATACTAACCTTTATTAACGGTAGCCGTTCGCGCATCTTCTGAAGCGTTGATGGCGACTAAAAAAGGTACTTAGTCTAAGTGGCACACAGGCTAGCAATAGGGGTTACTGTGCACCGGTTTGGGTGTGGCTAAGGCAGCAAAGCCTTGGCATGGTAGGCCAGATGTGCGCCGATAAAGCTGGCGACGAAATGATAGCTGTGGTCATAGCCTTCTTGCATGCGTAGGGTAGCAGGCACCCCCTGCGCCTGACAGGCGGCAACGAAATCTTGCGGGAATAATTGCGCTGCTAAAAATTCATCGTCCGTGCCTTGATCGATGAGTGCCGGTAGCGCCTGGTGCCCGGCTAAGACCAGCTCGGTGGCATCGTAGGCTTTCCAGCTTTCCTGGTTATCCCCCAGGTAAGCACAGAAACAGCTTGCACCCCAGGGGGATTTAATCGGGTGACAGATGGGCGAGAAGGCCGACACCGAACGATAGCTGCCGGGTTCTTTCAGCGCACAGATCAACGCGCCGTGCCCACCCATGGAGTGACCGCTAATGGATTTAACGCCCGGCATTAGCGGCAAGTGGGCCTCGATCAGCGCCGGTAATTCGGTCGTAACGTAGTCGTACATTTGATAATGCGACGCCCAAGGCGCTTGCGTCGCATTGACATAAAAGCCCGCGCCCTGGCCCAGATCGTAGCGCTGCGGGTCATCGGCGACGCCAGCTCCGCGCGGACTGGTATCCGGCATCACCAGAGCTAAACCGAGCTCTGCGGCATAACGCTGCGCACCGGCCTTGGTGCGCACATTGTCATCGGTGCAGGTGAGGCCGGAAAGCCAGTACAGCGCAGGCACTTTGCGCGTTGCTGCTTGTGGCGGTAGGTACACCGAAAAGCGCATCGTGCATTGACAGCTCGTCGACGCATGCTCGTAGCGATTCAGCCAACCTCCAAACTCCTTAACACTTTCAATTTGTTTCATCGGGTACGATCCTAAAAAATAATCACGGAGCGAATGCTTTCGCCGCTGTGCATTAAATCAAAGGCACGATTGATGTCCTCCAGCGGCATGGTGTGCGTGACCATTTTATCCAGCTCGATTTCACCGCTCATATAGCGCTCCACATAGCCGGGCAATTCGCTACGGCCTTTCACGCCGCCAAAGGCCGTGCCTTTCCAGGTGCGGCCGGTGATCAAGCGAAAGGGGCGGGTGCAGATTTCTTGTCCCGCACCGGCCACGCCGATCACGGTGGCAACACCCCAGCCCATGTGCGTGCACTCCAGGGCTTCGCGCATTACATGCACATTGCCGATGCATTCAAACGAATAATCCACGCCGCCATGGGTCATCTCGACAATCGCATCGGTGACGCTACCGCTGAGTTGATTCGGATTCACAAAATCAGTCGCGCCCAAAGCTTTGGCGATTTCCCATTTACCCGGATTAATGTCGATCGCAATAATGCGTTTGGCTTGTGCCATCACCGCGCCTTGAATACAAGACAGCCCAATGCCGCCGAGACCGAAGATCGCCACCGTCGAACCCGGCTCCACTTTTGCCGTGTTGATCACCGCGCCAATGCCCGTGGTAACCCCGCAGCCCAACAAGCAAACTTTATCCAGCGGCGCAGCGGGGTTGATTTTTGCTAAGGCGATTTCCGGCACCACCGTATATTCGGCAAACGTCGAGCAACCCATATAGTGATAGATGGGCTTGCCGTTCATGGAAAAGCGCCGCGTGCCATCGGGCATAAAACCCGTCCACACCGTCGACGCAATCGACTGGCACAGATTGGTTTTAGTCGAGCGGCAATATTCGCACACGCCGCACTCGGCAATGTATAGCGGGATCACATGATCGCCCGGTTTTAAGCTGGTAACGCCGGGGCCGCATTCCACTACTTCACAGCCGCCCTCATGCCCCAACACCACAGGGAACACGCCTTCCGGATCGTCGCCCGATAGGGTGAAGGCATCCGTATGGCAAACACCGGAGGCGATCACCTTGAGCAGCACCTCACCCTGTTTTGGTCCTTCGACGTCGATCATCTCGATCGACAGGGGTTTTTGCGCTTCCCAGGCTACGGCGGCTTTTGCTTTCATTTACTTTCCTTTACTGATGTCTCAACAAGAACTAAGGCGTACGTCGTTTCTGCCGTATTCCG
>JAYVGG010000394.1:0-2990 GCA_043772475.1 Burkholderiales bacterium | reverse complement strand
AATTTGGCAGGAATCAAGACGTTTGCATAGCACTCGCCTGATTTAGCACCGGCGGGGCCGACGCTCGTTTGTGCGAAGCTAACGCCAACCGACGCGCTGAGCGTTGCGCCGACTGCAAGTGCAATTTTAGAGAACTGTGGAATATTCATGGTTTTACTGCCCCTTTGTGGTTACGAACGAATGTGCTGACTTGTGACAATACAAATCTGAGCGCCAGTTTAGTGAGCTTCCAGAAATAGAATTGTGAACAAGTATGAAATGATGACCCAGCATTATGGGCGATTCGCAACGCGCTGTCAAAAGTGTTGCAAATCAGTAGCGCAAGATGTGATCTTCGCTGGGGCAAAATTTTACGCCAATTTTGGACAAAAACAACGCAGATTTCACTTTGGTTGCCCTCTTCACTTGAATTCGCCCGAACGTCCCCAATATGACTGAAAATTTTGGCGTTTTCCCGCCATGTTCAGCCCCCATTTTTGCTTTTGGAGAATTTCATGTCTGACCCGCAACAATCCCCACCCGAACCGGTTGTAACCCCACCGGAAAGTGTCGAAAATGTATCTTTAGCGCCCGAATCGCGCGTAGAAACGCTCGAAAAGGCCCTAGAAGCGGCCAATTTGAAGGTTTTAGACCATGCGGATCAGTTTTTGCGCGCCAAAGCCGAAACCGATAATATCCGCCGCCGCTCTGCTGAAGATGTGCTGAAAGCGCAAAAATTTGGTGTCGAGAAAATCGCCGAAGCGCTGCTCGCGGTGAAAGATAGCTTGGATGCGGCGATGGTGGTGGAAAACACGTCGGTGGAATCGTTTAAACAAGGCGTTGAGCTCACCGCGCGCCAGCTCACGAGCGTATTTGAAAAATTTTCGATCAACGAAGAAAACCCGGTTGGTCGCAAATTTGACCCGGCCAAACATCAGTCGATTGCAGCGCTTGAGTCTGATGCCGCGCCGAACACGGTGGTGAACGTGATGCAAAAGGGCTACCTGCTGCACGACCGGGTGCTGCGCCCGGCCCTCGTGGCCGTCGCCAAAGCGAAAAGCGAAACGGCGTAGTTGAATTTCGCCGCCCTGCCCCCAAATCTAATGCACTGAACTTTTTTGAATTAACTGAATTTTTAAGGAAATCGTATGGGAAAAATCATTGGCATCGACCTTGGCACCACCAACAGCTGCATCGCGATCATGGAAGCGGGCGTGCCCAAGGTAATCGAAAACGCAGAAGGCGCGCGCACTACGCCGTCTATTGTTGCGTATCAGGAGGACGGCGAAATCTTGGTGGGGGCATCGGCCAAACGGCAGGCGGTGACCAACCCTAAAAACACGCTTTTTGCCGTAAAACGCTTGATTGGTCGGCGTTTTGAAGAAAAAGAAGTGCAAAAAGACATCAACATGATGCCCTACGCCATTGTCAAAAACGACAACGGCGACGCATGGGTAGAAGTACGCGGCAAAAAAATGGCCCCGCCGCAGGTCTCAAGCGAAGTGCTCCGCAAGATGAAAAAAACCGCTGAAGACTACCTCGGCGAAGAAGTAACCGAGGCCGTCATCACGGTGCCCGCTTACTTCAACGATAGCCAGCGCCAAGCAACTAAAGATGCCGGGCGTATCGCCGGCCTCGACGTAAAACGCATCATCAACGAGCCGACCGCTGCGGCGCTCGCTTTCGGTATGGACAAAAAAGAAGGCGACCGCAAAATTGCGGTTTATGACTTAGGTGGTGGTACGTTTGATATTTCGATTATCGAAATCTCGGAAATCGACGGCGAGCATCAGTTTGAAGTGTTATCGACTAACGGCGATACGTTTCTAGGCGGCGAAGATTTCGACCAACGCTTGATGGACTATCTGTGCGACGAATTCAAGAAAGACCAAGGCATTGATCTTCGCAAAGATGTGCTGGCGCTCCAACGTCTAAAAGAAGCGGCTGAAAAAGCGAAGATTGAGCTTTCCTCCGCACAGCAAACCGAAGTCAATCTGCCCTACATCACGGCGGATGCAAGTGGGCCTAAGCACATGGCGATCAAGCTCACGCGTGCGAAATTTGAGTCGCTTGTTGACGAGCTGATTTTGCGCACGATTAAGCCTTGCGAAATCGCGATTAAAGATTCAGGCGTGAAGATTGCCGATATTTCCGACGTAATTTTGGTCGGCGGGCAATCGCGTATGCCGAAAGTGCAAGAAAAAGTAAAAGAGATTTTTGGCCGCGAGCCGCGTAAAGACGTGAACCCAGACGAAGCGGTTGCCGTCGGTGCGGCGATTCAGGGTGGCGTACTGAAGGGCGACGTGAAAGACGTACTGCTGCTCGACGTAACCCCACTCTCGCTCGGTATCGAGACATTGGGCGGTGTTGCTACCAAGCTGATTAAGAAAAACACCACCATCCCCACCAAGGCTTCGCAGACTTTTTCCACAGCCGATGACAGCCAATCAGCCGTGACGATTCACGTGCTACAAGGCGAGCGTGAGATGGCGACGGGCAATAAATCGCTCGGGCAATTTAATCTTGAGGGCATTCCACCCGCACCACGCGGGATGCCGCAGATTGAGGTGACCTTTGATATTGACGCGAACGGCATCATGCACGTCCACGCGAAAGACAAAGCCACCGGCAAAGAAAACAAAATCACCATCAAAGCAAACTCGGGCTTAACTGAAGCCGAGATTCAGCACATGGTGAAAGACGCAGAAGCCAATGCGGACGAAGACAAAAAGGCACTCGAGCTCGTGACCGCGCGTAACCAAGCGGACGCACTCGTTCACTCGACCAAAAAATCGCTTACCGAATACGGCGACAAGCTAGATGCTGCTGAAAAAGAGTCCATTGAAGCCGCGAGCAAGGAACTAGAAGAAGCCATCAAGGGCACCGACAAAGCGGAGATTGAAGCGAAGACCGAAAACTTGGGCAAGGTTTCGCAGAAATTGGGCGAGAAAATGTACGCCGATATGGCTGCCAAACAGCAAGCAGAAAGTGGCGCAAACCCTAGCGCTGGC
>JAYVGG010000393.1:0-2912 GCA_043772475.1 Burkholderiales bacterium | reverse complement strand
GGGTAGGCGGGCTGCAACGTGAGCGTGCCCTCAACCCGGCGCTCGGTTGCTGGTGTGCCAAATAAATTTTGCGCGTTCACCGTGACTTTCAACTCAGCGGGTGACACCCAGCCTTCACCGAGCGCGCCCGCTTCTTGCGAAAGTTTCGCTGTCACCTTCATGCGGTCGGGTAAAAATTCTTGCACGCGCACACCGACTGAGCCCAAGCGTGTATGCGTGAGGCCGTCTTTCACGGTGTAGAGATTCAAGTTGTAGTTGCCCGTGGGCGAGCTCTCTTGCGTGCTGTGCGTGACTTCATTAAAGCCGCCACCACCGAGCTTGATGCGTTCGCGTTTTATCGTGAGGCCGCGCGGGTCGGTGATCTCGATCTCAAGCGGCAGGCCCACCGTGGTCTTCGCCCAGCTTGCCGATTTCACGATCATGCCAAAGTTAATCGCATCCCCCGGGCGATAAATACCGCGATCTGAAAATAGATACGCCGAGAGCGTGCCGGGCAACACCGTATTGCGCGCGCCACCCACATCAAAGCGCGAGAAATCGAGCCCACGGTCACGACGATTCAGCGGCAAGAAAGAAAGGTCACCGCCTTTTTTGACCAGATACATCAGCGGCGTGCGTTCACGTGCCAAGTTTTCAAGTTTTGCAAACTGCGCGCGGCCGGTGGCATCCGTTGTTTGCGTGAATAGCGTCAAGCCGTTCTTGCCAATCACGTCCACGTCCGCACCGGCGATGGGAAGCCCCGTCGCAATCGACTGTACAAATACATCTTGCGAGCCATCGAGCGCGCGTTTGACCAACACGCCTAAGTCCGTCACGACAACAAGGCGGAAATCTTCGCGCGCGCCGCCGTCCTCTTCGCCACTGCCTTCGCTGCCTTGGTTAACGGCGCGACCGTCGCCTTCTTCACCTTCACCCTCAGCTTCGGCGGGCTCGCTAGGCTCGGCCACCTTGGCTAGTGCTGGATCGTTGCGGCTGTCGTAGCTTTTCACCCGCAGCAAAAATATGCCGCGCTTATCGGCTCCATCTTTCTTCAAGTAATCGCCCAAGTTCAGCGCCTCGTAATGCGCCTTGCCCTGTTTGAGTCTCGGCAGCGGGATTTTTTTCTCAAAGCGCTCGGCCAAGTTTTCCATGCCGAAACTGCCCAGAAACTGTGGCTTATCAAAATTGCCTTCCGACTGCGTAATCAAATGCTGCAACTGCGCGGGCAGCACGCGGCCAATATCCATCTGTACACCCGGCAAATCGCGCACCAGCACGGCCACCGTTTTCTCACCACTCATGGCGAGTAGCGCACCTTGGCCGAGGATATTTAATTGCGGTGGAAACGGCGGCACCTGCGCCACGTGCTGCACGCGTTTGGCCATCGTATAGCCGCCGAATGACTTAAGCCCACGCTCAATCTGCACGTAAACGTAGCGGCCAATCGGTGCCGCATATTTAAACGCGTGCGATTCATCGTGCTCGCGTTCACCCGCCACATACTGCAAATCTATCTTGGTGGCGTCCTTCAATATGGCATCCGTAATCGCTTTCGGGTCACCCCAGCCATAGGGCTCGGTGCGCTCTTCTTTCTTGGTATCTGGGTGGTGGAGCGGCAATATCCACGCGGTGGTTGCGAGCTTGATGTCTTTTTCCAGCGTGCTCGCCGATACGTTCAGCACAACGAGCTGCTCGGGCTCATTTTTCGCGTTATGTGCCACGTTGAGATTCACGTCACGAATGTTTAAGCTCGCGAGGCCGGGCACGCGTAGCGATTGCGCGAGCGGTTTTAGAAGCGCATTCCCAGCACGCGCGGCCACCACACCGGGCTCAATTTTCAACGCGATGCTGCTATCTTCCTGTGGGGTCGTTAGATTTTCGGAGTGAACGTAAGCATTCATTTTGAGCGTGTCGTAGCTCACCGAATACTTCGTCGTCTCGCGGCCCACACCCCAGATGCCCTCACTTTGCCCCGCGAGCTTCAGCGAGATGCGTTTTTCAAATTCAGCCGTGTTGACGGGGTGCGAAAACTTAATATCGAACACCGCTTTTTTGAGCGTCGGGTTAGTTGGGTCTTGGTAAAACTGATTTTTTGCCACGCTCGCTGTGAAGGCGGCAGTACTAAATTTCGCCTCGTAAGCTGCCAATCGAATATGCGCGGCCAACACCGAGGGCTCAAACGTCACTTGGTGGGTAGCGCCAATCGGCCAATCTTCTTTGGGCAAAAATTGCAGCTCTTGATCGCTATTCCACGTCCATTTACCCTCGATCACGGGCGTGATGCGAATACCGGCGGACACATCCTTGCCCGACATCGCCAGAGGTGCCGCCGACTGTGCAAACTGCACCACCAGTGCGCGCGGGCTATTGTCGTCGCGGTTTTCCAGCGGCGTGCGCGGCGGATTTGTCACCGTGAATTTCACCTCAACCGGCTTCGGCCGTGCCTGCCACCATTTGTAGCCATAAACGCCACCGGCGGCAATGGCCGCCAGCAGTAGCACCGCCGCACCCGACAGCGCCGGTCTGGCCGCCACCGCGCGCGCACCCGTCGCCACCTTGCCCCCCGTCCAGCGCGCCCACGGCGGTGCATCCCATGAAAGCTCGCCGAGTACCGGGCGGCTAACAAAATGCAGCAACCCCACGACGACCTGCCACGCTGTGTTGAGTTTGCCCGTGATGGCGGCGAGAATGTTCATTGTTGTCCCTTGAGATAGATGCGAAGCAGTAACGGTTTTGTGATGAACGCATCGTAAGCGCTAAGTGTGGCGCAATAGGGTGCAATTATGGCGAAATGGTGGCGGTGGTGCCCGTTGTCGGTTTTGCAGCCAAAGCGACGGCTTGACATCTGTTTTATATTTCTATATTATTAGAAATATGGAAACAACAACCCGTCATGTCATCACCGCCCTTGCCGCCCTCGCGCAAGAAACGCG
>JAYVGG010000392.1:0-3259 GCA_043772475.1 Burkholderiales bacterium | reverse complement strand
GTGCGCGAGACCGTGTTTGTGGGTGAGCAGGGTGTGCCAGCCGCACTAGAGGCCGATGGGCTTGATGGCGATAGTGCGCGCTGCATACACGCGGTAGCGCTCGATGCCGATCAAAACGTGATCGGCACCGCGCGCCTGCTGCTCGATAAGCCGTTACCGCGCATCGGTCGCATGGCGGTGCTAAAAAAACACCGTCGCACAGGCGTGGGTGCTGCGCTGCTTGAACTATTGTGTGAGGAGGCGGCGCGCCGTGGCAACGCGCGTGTCACGCTACACGCGCAAACTCATGCATCCGGCTTTTATTACCATCATGGCTTTTTGTCGTATGAAGCTGAATTTTTTGAAGCTGGTATTCCGCATCAGGAAATGCGCCGCGAGCTTAGGCCGGGAACGTAACCTCATACGGTAGCGCCAGCACGCGTAAGACGGTGCTGTTTTCGAGCGTCAGTGCATCGCCTTTAATGGCCTCAATCTGCGCCACCACGAGCGCATCAAAGCCGCCAGCACTATTTTCGGCCACATTCGCAACTTGCCCCGCTGCTTGGCCTTCAAAGGCGGGTGAAAAAACGCTCTCACCCGGTACGGGCGCGGCACCATCGCCCGCCACCCGCACCATGCGTCGCTTAAGGATCCCGCGATACTGCGTGCGCGCCACAATCTCTTGGCCCGCGTAGCAGCCCTTCTTAAAACTTACGCCACCGATCAATTCAAAATTCGCCATTTGCGGCACGAACGCGTCTTGGGTTTCGGGGAGCACCTCAATCACACCTTCGTGAATCGCGGCTAGATCCCAGCTTGCCGCCCCGGTCTTGGTGGCAGTCGCGGCGATTTTTTTCCATAGCTTGATTGCTTCATCAGCGCTCGCGATAACTTCAAAACGGTGGGCGGAAAGCTGCATCACATTCGCGCTCGCGGTGGTGTAGATACGCATCGGGGCATCGGCCACCGCCCCAAACACCGCGTGGATACTAGACTTTGCGCCAATACCGGTAACGCCAAAGCGCACCCACGCATCCCCCACATCGCTTAATTTCACCTTCGAGCGTAGCACGTACATTTGCAGCCGCTTTTGAATAGCCGCCTGTAAAGCGCGTGGCAACTGCAAGTAATAGCCGTCGGCTGCGCGCCAAATTAAAAACGTCACCAAGAGCCGCCCCTTAACCGAGCACCAGCCGTTCCACTGCGCGTCGCCGATTTCTAATCTCTGCACATCGTTACAAAATTGGCCGTGCAAAAATGCGGCGGCATCGTCCCCCGTGGCGTGAATTAAGCCATAGTGCGAGAGATCGCAGAGTGCTGTGTCAGTCGCTTCGGTCGCGCCAAAGGTGACAACACGCCCGGCATCAAATTGCGCCCCTTGATCGGCAAGCTCGGCCATCCACAACGAATTCATAGTGTGATAATTCCTGTTTTCATGAGTGAGCATTGTAACCAGTGATGAAGCCAAGCCACCAAGTGACTATGCAATCGACAGGCGACGACCCGCGTTGGATCGTGCGGCGGCCGTCACGGCTGCACCTTGCACTGGTGCTCGCCGGGTGTGCGCTCGCCTTGGGCGTGCTGCTGTGGGTGCCGTTGCCCATGGCTCTGCGTGTCGGGTTGATGCTGGGCGTGGGCTTACTGTGCGGACTTAGTGTGCAATGTATTTTGCTCAAAAATCACGCAGCGGTGGCGGCGTTTTATTTCTTTGAAGTGGAAGACACCAAAGCCGAAAAGCCCAGCACTGGCGCGCCTCGCCAGATGATTCGCCTACGCTACGCGCACGATGGTGGCGAATCTGAGGCCGCCGTTTGTGCGGGTGCCTTCGTGAGCCCCTTGTTTTCTAACATTCCTTATTTGCGTGTCGGCGACCCGGCATGGCGGCGCGTGATGCCGCACGTCATCACGCTGTGGCGCGATTCGCTGGAGGCAGAGGAATTTCGGCAAACACGCGTGCGCTTAAGGTGGAAGTAGAGTGCTATTCTCAATCCATCCTTTTTGTTTGGCCTCGCAATGAGCATCGAAACCCCCACGCCCCACGTGCGCCGCAAGCGCTATCGGGGTACGCACCCGCGTAAGTTCGCTGAAAAATACAAAGAACACGACCCACAAAAATACGCCGCCGATGTCGAAAAAGTGATCGCGCGTGGGCAGACCCCGGCGGGCACCCATAGGCCGATTTGTGTCGATGAAATTATTACAATTCTGAACGTAGTGCCCGGTGACACCGTGCTCGATGTCACGCTCGGCTACGGGGGCCATACGCAGGCGATATTGCCTCGGCTTACACCCGGCGGCAGGCTTTTCGCGGTGGACGCCGATACCTTAGAGCTGCCGCGCACCGAGGCTAGGCTACGCGCGCAGGGCTTTGCAGCGGATGTACTCCTAATTCACCAAATGAATTTTTCTGAAATCGCCTCCCTATTGCCGCAAACCAACGGCGGGTTCGATTGTGTGCTCGCCGATCTCGGTGTCTCCTCGATGCAGCTCGATAACCCAGTACGTGGGTTTTCGTATAAAAACGATGGCCCGCTCGATCTCAGGCTAGACCCGTCGCGTGGCAGCCCGGCTCACGCGCTACTGCAAAGCCTCAGTGCCGAAGCGCTATCGGCACTCCTTACAAGCTACGCCGATGAGCCGCACGCCGCACGCATTGCTCACGGCCTCAAAAAATCTTCCGTCGCCATTACCACCACCAAGCAGCTCGCCGAAAATGTGCGTGCGTCCCTGAAAGATTTTCCCGAAAAAAACGAGCATAAAAAAACCTTGGCGCGCGTTTTTATGGCACTGCGAATCGAGGTGAACAATGAATTCGCGGTGCTCGATAAATTTTTAGCCGCCCTCCCGCAATGCCTCAAAGCAGGCGGACGGGTCGCGATATTGTCGTTTCACTCCGGTGAAGATCGGCGTGTGGAAGAGACGTTTCAGCGCGGGCTTGCAGCCGGACTTTTTTCGCGTATTTCGCCGGAGGCTGCGCGCGCCTCGCCCGACGAGCAGCGCAGTAATCCGCGTTCGTCATCCGCCAAATTACGCTGGGCGGTGCGCGCCTTAGCGTAGCGAGGGTGGGGTGGCCTCGCCAGGGAGTTAAAGTTCAAAATTTCTCCCGAACCCGCAAAAAACTCGCAAACCTCGGCAGCCCCGAATTCGTCAGCCCGCGATAGGTGTAGGTGATGGTGGTGCCGATCGCGGGTGGGGCCGCGCGCAGCTGATCGCTAAAGCCGGTGCCGATATTAAAACGCTTGCCGTTGGGCATCTCGACTCTGAGCGCACCCATCATGCC
>JAYVGG010000391.1:0-2491 GCA_043772475.1 Burkholderiales bacterium | reverse complement strand
GTGGCGAGTTGGTACGATATTAACAACTGTTCGCGTAAAAGTCGCGGATTCAGTGGGTGGCTCACACTGCGGCGCGCTTGTCGCAGCTCAGAATCAAGGCGAAAAAGTTTGGGCAATTCGGCGCGTAGGGCAATACGTTGTAGCGCACTTTTGTGATCGGCAAAAAACCGCGCTTCTCCAGCCACCCGTGCAAGTACTAGGTCGAGCACCCATGTTTGCAGCCAGGTTAGCAGCATCGGCAAATCGGTTTTTTCGAGCGCGGCCGCCGCGCTAACGTAATCGAGATCGGGGCTTACGAGCACCTTGATAAACGCGTCGCGCGTAGCTTGGAACTCAGCCGATGCGTTCTCAATGGCGTCGAGTGGCGCACCGCCCGCCATCGCGAGCGCGATGTCGCCATGGGCAACGCCACGGCTCGCTAACCACGCGAGCGCCTCTGCCTTGGCCGGTGCCACGACCCGTACCCGCTGGCAGCGCGAGCGAATCGTTGCCGGCAATCTGGCGATTTGATCGGAGACGAGCAAGATTGCGGTAGCCGGTGGGGGCTCTTCAAGCGTTTTCAAAAGCGCATTGGCGGCGGCGGCATTCATGCTCTCTGCGGGGTGAATCAACAGCACCCGAAAGCCCGCGCGGTGCGTGCTTAAGGTCATAAAGTCAGCAACCGCGCGAATCTGCTCAATACGAATGTCTTTACTCTTTTTTTTGGGCTCCGACTCGTCGCTGCTTCCCGCCGCGTCGGCATCAGCGACGAGCTCATCGTCTTGCTCAGATTCAGGCTGCAGCTCACGAAAATCTGGGTGGTTACCGAAGCCCAGCCAGTGGCAGGCCGGGCAGACCCCGCAGGCAATCGTTTCTTGGGGTGCCTCACACAACAGCGAGTGCGCCAGCGCGCGCGCAAATTCGTGCTTACCGATACCGCGTTGACCGTAAATCAACAGCGCGTGGGGAAACGTAGTGCGGCGCGCGAGGAGCTCACGAAGTGGCTTTTGATGCCACGGCAGAATATCAATCATCGGCTGAAAACCCGCGCCGCTATTGTGGTTTCAGTCATTTCGCGCGTCCTGCGCGGCCAACATTTCAGTGAGGCTCTGTGCCAGCTCGGTCTGAATCTCCCCCAAGCTGCGCGCGGTATTGATGATACGAATGCGCTGCGGAAACGCTTTCGCACGAGCCAAATAGGCCTCACGGACGTTTGCAAAAAACGTGCTTTGTTCGCGTTCAAATTTATCGAGCGTGGTGGTGCCGCGTAGGAGCCGCTCGCGTGCAAGCTCGATAGGCGCATCGAATAAAAACGTGAGGTCCGGCTGTAAATCAGCGTGTACCCAGTCTTCGAGCACGCGCATCCGCGTTTGCGAGAGCAATCGCCCGCCGCATTGGTAGGCAAAGCTGGAATCGGTAAAGCGATCAGAAAGTACCCACGCGCCGCGTGTGAGCGCGGGCAGAATCACTTGGGCGATGTGTTCACGGCGCGAGGCAAACACCAGCAGGGACTCGGTATCCGGGTGCATGGGTTGGTTAAGCACGATATCGCGTAGCGTTTCGCCGAGCGGGGTGCCACCGGGCTCGCGCGTGGCAACGACCTCGTGGCCATGCGCGCAAAGCGCCTCTACAATGAAAGCCAGATGCGAGGATTTCCCCACGCCGTCGATGCCTTCCAAGGTCAGAAATTTTCCGCGCGTCATACCTACCGGCCTAGCTGGTATTTAGCGACCGCGCGATTATGTTCAACCAAGCTTCGCGAAAAATAATGGCTGCCGTCGCCCTTGCCCACAAAATAAAGGTAGTCAGCGGTGGCAGGCTTTAGCGCCCCTTGGAGTGAGCCCAAGCCGGGTAGCGCAATCGGTGTCGGCGGCAGGCCGTCACGCGTGTAGGTGTTGTAGGGTGTGTCGGCGGTGAGATCACGCTTACGGATATTGCCGTCAAAGCGCGCCCCCATGCCGTAGATGACGGTTGGGTCGGTTTGGAGGCGCATCGGAATGCGGAGGCGATTCACAAATACCGAGCCAATAGTGGTGCGCTCTTCAGCCCTGCCCGTCTCTTTCTCGATGATAGAAGCCATGATGAGCGCCTCATACGGGCTCTTGTAGGGGAGATTCGGCGCACGCGAGGCCCAAGTCTCGGCGAGCTTTTTCTGCATCGTCTGGTAGGCCATTTTGAATAACTCAAGATCGGTTGCACCGGCCGCGAAGCGATAGGTATCAGGAAAAAAAAGCCCTTCGGGGTGCTTTTCGACCGCGCCAATGCGTTTCAATAATTCGCCATCACTTAGGCCTTTTAATGTCACGCGCACGTTTTCGTCGGCTTCTATTTGCGCGCGCATGTCGGCAAACGTGGAGCCTTCAATAAAGGTAATCGACATCGGCACCACCACGCCTTCGTTGAGCTTTCGCAGTAACGCCATCGGGGTGATCGGTGCATCAAGCTGATAGCTGCCGGCACGGATTTTCGCCGCCTGCTCAGTCGCGCGGCCAAGCAGCCAAAGTGAGTAGGG
>JAYVGG010000390.1:0-2654 GCA_043772475.1 Burkholderiales bacterium | reverse complement strand
TCGCGCTGCATACGCGGCGGCTTACCGAGTAGGGTTTCGAGATCCATATCGACGGCATTGTTGCCAAAGAGCGGGTCATGCACAACTAAGTTTTGCGCCGCCGTGGCCTCGCCCACCACCGCAAACGGGCAACGCTCGCGCTCGCAAAAGGCGGCGAATTTAGCCAGAGAATCTGGCGCAATGGCAAGCACGTAGCGCTCTTGCGATTCGTTCGACCAAATTTCTTTCGGGCTCATGCCGGGCTCGAGTGAGGGCACCTTGCGTAAGTCAAAACGCGCGCCGACATGGGCGGCGTGAACAAGCTCGGGGAACGCGTTGGAGATACCGCCGGCACCGACATCGTGGATGGAAAGAATCGGATTTTTTTCGCCCTGCTGCCAGCAAGCATCAATCACCTCTTGGCAGCGACGCTCCATCTCGGCGTTGGCACGCTGCACGGAATCAAAATCGAGCGCTTCGGTGTTCGTACCGGACGCCATTGAGGAAGCCGCACCGCCACCCAAGCCAATCCGCATTCCGGGGCCGCCGAGTTGAATGAGCAAGGTGCCCGCGCCAAATTGTTTTTTGTGGGTGTGCGCGGCCGAGATATTGCCGAGCCCCCCGGCGATCATGATCGGCTTATGGTAGCCGCGCACGACATCCTCAGCCACTTGCTCGTAGGTGCGGAAATAGCCACACAAATTGATGCGGCCAAATTCGTTGTTAAACGCGGCCCCACCAAGCGGGCCTTCGAGCATGATGGCGAGAGCGGACGCAATGCGCGAGGGCTTGCCGTAGTCCGCTTCCCACGGCTCGATTGCGCCGGGAATGCGAAGGTTTGAGACTGAGAAACCCGTTAAGCCCGCCTTGGGTTTTGAGCCGATGCCGGTCGAGCCTTCATCACGAATCTCACCCCCGGCACCCGTCGCCGCCCCCGGCCAAGGCGAAATCGCGGTGGGGTGATTGTGCGTCTCGACCTTCATCAAAATATGGGTGAGATCGTCGGTGAAGGTGTATTTGCCCTCAACGGGGAATAGCCGCGCTACTGTAGCGCCCTCGATCACGGAAGAATTATCGGAGTACGCCACCACCGTGCCCGCCGGTGAGAGCGCGTGGGTATGGCGAATCATCGCGAACAGACTTTGATCTTGCGCGACCCCATCAATAGTCCAGCTTGCATTAAAAATTTTATGGCGACAGTGCTCCGAGTTCGCCTGCGCGAACATCATCAGCTCGACATCGGTTGCGTCGCGCTTGATGCGGGCGTAGTAGGCGTGGAGGTAGTCTATTTCGTCGTCCGACAAGGCCAAGCCTAGTGCTTGATTCGCCTTCACAA
The DNA here is from genome assembly GCA_043772475.1 of Burkholderiales bacterium. Lineage (GTDB taxonomy): Bacteria > Pseudomonadota > Gammaproteobacteria > Burkholderiales > Usitatibacteraceae > UKL13-2. Next base: position 1,339 of record JAYVGG010000390.1, on the reverse strand, counting down.
GTGCCACGCGTCCCTCGCGGGTGACGGCGATGGTGGCAAGCGGGCGCGGTGCCTCGGCTTGAAACAAACGGGCCGCGTCAGTTGCACTCGCGAAGACGGCTTCGGTCATCGGGTCGTGCAGCGCGCGCGCCAAGGCAGCGCGCGCGTCCACGGGCAAATCGGCTTCGCACTCAAGCGTAAATGCGGTGCCGCGCTCGATGCGCGTGATGGCACTTAGGCCACAGTTATGCGCAATGTCGGTTGCTTTCGAGGCCCACGATGAGATCGTGCCTAATCGCGGGAACACAAGGACTGGCGCGGCGTTTGGGGCTTCGCTGGCACGCGCACCATAGTGCAAAAGTGCGACTAATCGGCTGTGCTCGTCCGCCGTTAACGCACGCGAAACCTGCACCAAATGCACAAACGCGGCCTGCACGCCACGTACACGAGGCTCCGTTTGCTGGAGTGTGGCGAGTAACTTGGTTAACCGAAACGCCGATAACGCGGCAGGGCCTGGCAGGGTGAAAAATTCAAGGGGGGAGGTCATGAATGGACAATAAGAAAGCCACCAACACGGCGGCGGGAGAGAGTGAAATTATACCGCCCGCCTTGGAAATCAGCCGACTTGCCATGGCCGCGCGCCGCGCGACGGCGGTGTAAATTCGAGATCTACACACTCAGGCAAAAAAATCATCATGCCAATGCAAAAAATAATCTCCCCAATACTTTTGCTACTCGCGGCCTTCATTCTCACCTGCCACACGGCGGTTGCGAAGCCGGCGGATCCTTTGCTGCTCGCGAACGTTTGGAAAGCGGGCAAATCACCCGCCGACTATCTGGTGAGCGAAAAATACGATGGCGCGCGCGCGATCTGGGATGGCGCAACACTACGGTTTCGCAGCGGGCGCACCGTGAATGCGCCCACATGGTTTTTGGCGGCACTGCCGAAGGCCAAACTCGATGGTGAATTGTGGATGGCGCGCGGAAAGTTTGAAGCGCTATCGGGTGCGGTGCGTCGCACGGTGCCGCGCGATGATGAATGGCGCGAAATAAGCTACATGGTGTTTGAATTGCCCGATCACGCCGGGCGCTTTACCGAACGCTACGAGGCGCTAAAAATGTTAGTGGCTGGCGCGAACATGCCCGCCTTGAAAGTCGTCGAGCAAACGCGCGGCAGCTCAGAGGATGCCTTACGCGCGAAGCTCGATGCCATCGTGAAGGCCGGCGGCGAAGGTCTCATGCTGCATTTAGCCGACGCCCCTTACGTGACCGGTAGAGGCGATGTACTGCTCAAATTAAAACCGCTCGATGACACCGAGGCCCGCGTGGTTGCTCATGTTTCGGGCCGTGGCAAGTACGT
>JAYVGG010000389.1:0-2832 GCA_043772475.1 Burkholderiales bacterium | reverse complement strand
CAAAACCGGCGAGATTATTACGCTCGATAGCGCACTACGCGAGTGCTACCAAAAAAACGGTGAAGGCGAGCTCGCCACGGATGCCACGCTGGGCCCGCTGGTGGCCTACACACGCACGCTATCTGAGGGCCAGCGCATGAACGTGCGCGTGAGTGGCGCGGCCGCACAAGAACATTTTGATGCTGGGCGGCGGAGCTACTACCAACGTATGGGCCAGCAAAATTACGCCTGTGCCTCGTGCCATATTCAGCACGCGGGCAAAATTTTTGCTGAACACAATCTCTCACCCGTCGTAGGCCAAGCCGTGACCTGGCCACGCGTGGCAGCGGGCGATGGTGTGCGAAGCTTGCAGCAGCAAATGCAGCGCTGTATTGAGCGAAGCGGTGCCGAGCCGCTCGCGTTGGGTGCATTAGAAATGAATCAGCTTGAATATTACGTGGCCTATTTGTCAAATAACTTGCCTATTCGTCCGCTGGTGACTGTTAGGTAGAAAATGCAGCGCCTCAATATGCGGCAGACGTTGGTGGCAAACTTAGGGGGCGGGGCGAGGGGGGCGTTTTCGCCAATCACTAAGCGTCTGTTGAAATACGGCCTTGCCTGACTTGAAAAGCAAAGTGAACGTGGTCGAGACGCTCACCTCTTCGGGTAGACTGCGCCCGTGATGATCGGTAAGATAAGTAATGGAAACATTTAGACTATTGATCCCTAACGGAAATTCAGTGAATACCGCCTCAACGCGCAACGGGCGCGATGTCTGCTCGTCAACCCAGGCCGTTAGCGTGCATCGTTGTTCCGCCCGGCTGGCATCCGGGATCGTGCTGAGCACGCGAACCGATCCACCTTCCCCACGCTCAGTCCTAAGTAACACTACGCCTCCGACTGTGCAAGGCAGTACGTCTGGATAATTTGCAATACGCGTTCCGAATTTAAGTCCTAGCACCGCATTTTTCATACCCTCGATCTCAGCCGTGGTTTGTTCTTTTAAAAGTCGCACGGGCTCACCAGCGGTATCCCAATCCTTAATCATCGTAGTGTACTGCCCGCTCTCCGGACGACGCCCGCCTGTCATTTCATACCTAGACCTAATTTCGTGAGCGACGTAGGTACGATTCAAGGCAAGCTGAGCCTGCACGAGACTCCAAGTCTGCTGCGGTGTTTGTGCTAGAGCCCCTGAACCGCCCATCGCGACCAAGAGCGCGGCCAACGCAGTGTATCGACGCAAGCTCAAAAATTTTGGTGGGAATTGAAAACGCATGGCTTTAAGTAATCTTATGAAAATATGAACACACGTAAATTCCGGGGGCGCTGGACTTGCACCGACAACCTTGAAGCGTCGGCGCAAATCCAGCTAGGATAAACCAACGTGCGATGCCTCTTACCCGAAGAGATAGTGATAAAGCCTGATTAGTAAGATTATGAACTCTTCAAAATATTCACCCGGCATGTTTGCAACCATGCCGTTCAGCATTTTTTCAAGAATCAAATTGCTCATAACAAATTTCCTTTATTGGTTATTGGGGAATACGCCAATCCTTCATGCAGTCGAACTCGCACCAGGCTGGCAATGCGAACGGTACCCCCCCCCCCGCACTTGTCAAGTGGCTTTAAGTTTCCGCCCAAATCTTTTTAGATGCGCGAAACTTAATCGTTGACCGCACGTGAAAAGGTGCTTAAATTCGCCCCTCACGATGCTTTCATTACAGACTAACTTGCATCTTTTAACGATTAGATAATCCTGACGGTTCAAAACCAATGCCATGAATTTCATCAAATCTATTTTTCGTTTTATGTTTCGACCATGGGTCATCGTGCTGTTGCTACTTATTGGCGGTGGCGTCGCGCTCGCTTCTTACATGCAGAAAAAAGCCGAAGCCGCCAAGGCGGATCGCTATCGCACCGTCTCGGTCGATAAAGGCTCGGTGATTCAACGCGTCACCGCAAACGGCACGTTAAACCCCGTCACCGTGGTAAACGTGGGCACGCAGGTATCGGGCACGGTGACAAAGCTCTTTACCGATTTCAATCAGCCCGTGAAGGCAGGCCAAGTGTTGGCAGAGCTTGACCCGGCGTTGATTAAAGCCGCCATCGCCCAGATTGATGCCACGCTACGCTCGGCGGAAGCCACTATGCGGCTGGCAGAATCCACGCTAAAGCGTAATCAAGAGCTGGTCGCGAAGGGCTTTATTACGGCAGCAACCCTTGAGACCAACGTGAAAGAAGTCGACGTGGCCCGCGCGCAGGTGGCACAGGTGAAATCACAGGTTGAGCGCGAGAAAACCAATCTCTCCTACACCGTGATTCGCTCGCCGATAAACGGCATCGTGATTGATCGCAAGATTGATGTGGGCCAAACGGTGGCGGCGAGTTTTAGCACCCCCACCCTATTTCAGATCGCCAAAAGTTTAGAGGCGATGCAGATTGATACGTCAGTTGCCGAGGGCGATGTGGGCTCGGTACGCGAGGGGATGCCGGTGAAATTTTCGGTCGATGCGTATCCTGATCGCGATTTCAACGGCGCTATTCGTCTGGTGCGCTTAAACCCGACCATCTCGCAGAATGTGGTGACCTACAACGTCGTCGTCGACGTGACCAACGAGGGCTCGGTACTAAAACCCGGCATGACCGCACAGGTGAGCTTTGTGGCCGCGCAGCGCGACGACGTGGTGCGTATCCCCACGGCAGCACTCAGATTTAAGCCCACCAAAGACGAAAAAGAAGAAAAGAAAAAAGCCGATGAGAAAAAAACGGCGAAGGCCGAGGGCCGGCTAAAGACCGACACAAAGGCCGCTGATAGCACCGCCCCAGAGGCACCGAAGGCTGCCGAAAGTACGC
>JAYVGG010000388.1:0-2253 GCA_043772475.1 Burkholderiales bacterium | reverse complement strand
CGGTAGTTATAGACGAGACGCGCACTCATTTCGTCGTTTTCAAAATACACGCCAGCGTTGTAGGCTTTGTTGGAAACGCCCACCATCGGGCGGCCATCCTCTACCTGTGTGCGTGCGCTGCTCGCGTTAGAGGTGATGCCGAAGCCACCGGCAATCGGCATCTCGAGCAACAATTCCACGCCATCAATACGCGCCCCTTGCTGCGAGGATGAATTGATGAAGAACGGTTTGACGACGTTATCAGTCGGGTCGAGCAACTCGATTGTCTCGCTCTGGCGGATGGCACCAGTCTTGGTGTAGCCCTTTATGTTTGACTGAAAAACATTCACCATCGCGAGCGAGCGGCGCGCGAAGTACCAGCCCAACGACAGGTCGTAATTAATTGCCGTCAACGGCTGTAGGTTGGGGTTGGGGCCCGTCACGGTACAGCCTTGTGCATTACACGTGGGGGTGCCGTAGCCAGAGCCATAGACGTTGTAGTTTTGGCGGCCAATCGTTTTGCTTGCACCCGCGCGCGCGATCAGCTGTGGCTCAATCTCGAAGCGCAGATTGACGCTTGGCAACACATCATTAAACACGCGCTCGGTGGGCACTTTGTAGTAGATCGTGCCTGCCAGTGGATTGAAGGCCACGTTGTCGTAGAAGATCAGCGGTGAGCTGGCAGCCGTGACGATGGCTGTGGGGAATGCGGTGCAGGGAACCACAGGCGCGCCCGGCTCGACGAGGCGACAGCGGCCAGCAGGGACAGGGTTGACGATCTCGGCATTGACCTTGGTTTGGACAAGCCGCAGGCCGACGTTACCCGACCATTTATCCCCCTCAAGGTTTTGCATGAGATAGGCAGCGGTCTGGCGCTCACGCATGTCGATCTCGCCGACAACACGACGCTCGAATTCAGCCGATGTCGGCTTAAGCTGCGTGGCGATGAACGCGCGCAATGTTTCCGGCGTCAGATAAAAACCGGTGTTGTCCCAACCAGCACCGCTGAAGCCGTTGCCGAAGTTACTTGGGTAGTTAACGTAGCCGCTCCCCGGAGGAGTAGGCAACGTGGCTGAGCGGCGCATTGGGCCACTACGCATTAAGTCACGGTCATGATCGGCGAAGCGATAGCCGGCCTCAAGAGTAGTGAATGCACCTTGCATGATGTTGTAGGTGGCATCGAGTGCAACGCTGGATTCTTTATCAATCGTGATATTGCCTGCTGCACCGTAGCTAATCAGCCGGTAGCCGGTGCCGTCGGCGTTTAGGCCGGGCTGATTAACGCCTGAGTTGGAATAGCGCACGAACGGGGCTGAGTGCAAATCTCCCATGCGGTACGAGACGCCAGTGCCGTAACGGGCAAACGTTGCGCCTTGATCGAGCTTGGTTTCGCCTTCGCCTTTGGTGGTGCTGAATAGACCCTTGATGGTGAGGTCATCATTCACGCGCCATTTCGCGTCAAGATCGAAGAAGCCGCTCGTGGCGCGCGCGCCATCACGGTAAAAGCCCTCGGAATTACCGATGTACTGCGGGGTAGTGCCGTCGGGATAAACGATGTCGGCACTTTGCAGTACGCGCAGCGGGAAGCCATAGTTACTTACCGTGTTGATAATCACCGGGTTGCGGATTTGTGCATACACCCGGCGACCGTTCGAGCTATTGGGCGTGGTGCCACCCGTGGGGTCGCTATAGCCCAACAGCATGGAGTACATCGCGCCAGAGGTGAGGCGGCCGTAGTTGTTAGCCCCCATCTCTGATTGGAAGCCCGTGAGCGTGAAATCGAGTGCAGCGGTCGGGCGCCACTGTGCGGCGAACATGCCGCCTTTGCGGTCACGCACACCCTCGACGAATTCCGAGCTCATGCTGCCGGGCATCCGCACCCCATTGAGGTCTGTCGCACGCAAGCCGGTGCCTACGAGCGAGGCATCGGTAATCCCCAGCATCGTTGCGGTATTGATCTCGCCCCAACCGCTATTGACGCCATACGCAAAGCGCGACACCGAATCACGACGCATAAAACGCTTCTCAGCAAACGCTTGCCCGATGAGGCCAAAGTTACCGGCATCGTTTTTCCAATTCATGCTGGCGTTCAACTGGTGCGACCATTTGTCGGGCAAATCAGAATAAACACCACCAGCATTGACCACACCGCCGAAGCCCTTTTTCTCGTCGAGCGGCTTACGGGTCGTGACGTTGATGGTGCCCGCCAATCCGCCATCGACAATGTTCGCCTGCGAGGATTTATATACTTTCGCCTGATTGAGTACCGAGGAA
>JAYVGG010000387.1:0-3811 GCA_043772475.1 Burkholderiales bacterium | reverse complement strand
CACAGCACCCGCACCTGCTGCTCAAACTGCGACGAGCGGCAGGCATCTATCGTGTAGTGGCCGCTATTGTGCGGGCGCGGGGCGATTTCGTTGATGAGTAATTTGTCACCCTCGATGACAAAAAACTCCACCGCCAGCACACCCTCGTAGGCGAGCGCGTTGGCGAGCTTTACCGCGATCTCGGTGGCCTCGCGCGCGAGTGCGCTACTCACACGCGCAGGGGCGATGCTGATGTCGAGCACGCCGTTTACGTGCTGATTTTCCGCGACCGGAAAGACGGCGATTTCGCCACGCGAGGTACGCGCCAGCACCACCGAAATCTCGCAAACAAGCGGCACCAAGGCCTCTAAAATACACGGCGGATATTTCCACGCAATCAACGTAGATTCAAGCTCGGCGCGGGTTTTCAGCCGTGCTTGGCCTTTGCCATCGTAGCCAAAGCGTGCTGTTTTCAGCACTGCCGGAAAGCCTGTTTCGGCAATGGCGGCATCGAGATCGGCCGCATCACGAATCGCCGCGAACGCGCCGACCGGAAATCCATGCGACTTAAAAAAACCTTTCTCAAGCATCCGATCTTGTGCAATCGCCACCGCCTCACCGCTTGGCCGCACGAGGGTTCGTTTGCCGAGCATCGAGAGCACTTCCGCCGGTGCGTTTTCAAACTCAGTCGTGATTGCCGCACAGCTACTCGCCATATCTTCAATTGAGATCGGGTGGGTGTAGGCGGTATTGAGATGCCCGGTTGCGAATTCGGCAGCAGGCGAGAGTGGGTCCGGGTCTAGCACCGTTACGCGGTAGTCCATATTGCGTGCGGCGATGGTGAACATGCGGCCAAGCTGGCCGCCGCCGATGAGTCCGAGCGTTGCGCCGGGGAGAATCACAACACGTCCGGTAGCTGCATGGAAGCCACCAGCTCTTTCAAGCCCTCACGGTAGGCCGCGAGTTTTTCGATAAGCCCGTTATCGTCCCGCGCGATCAAGCTCACCGCAAATAGCGCCGCATTGGCGGCACCCGCGTCACCAATCGCGAACGTCGCAACCGGGATTCCCTTCGGCATTTGCACAATCGAATAAAGCGAATCTTGCCCCGCTAAATGTTTAGTCGGAATCGGCACGCCGAGCACGGGAATTGTCGTCTTACTCGCGATCATGCCCGGCAAATGCGCGGCTCCACCGGCTCCCGCGATGATGCATTTCAAGCCACGCGCGCGCGCGGTTTCGGCGTATTCAAACATTGCATCCGGCGTGCGATGCGCCGAGACCACCTTGTGTTCAAACGCGATGCCGAATTCTTTCAAAATTTCGGCCGCGCGCTGCATCACGTCCCAATCAGAATTGGAGCCCATGATGACACCGACAATCGGTTTCGTATCCATTAGTTCACCAAGCTTTTCGCGCTATCGAGCTCGACGCGGTAATGGTCAAAAATCCCTTTGAGTGCGTCCGCCATATTGACATGCGGGGCCCAATTCAAGTCTTTCATGGTGTTATCAATTTTCGGCACCCGGTTTTGCACGTCTTGATAGCCTTTGCCGTAATACTCGCCCGACGTGGTTTCGAGTAGCTTCACCCGTGCGGCGCTGGCTTTGTATTCTGGATAAGACTTGGCGAGATCGAGCATCATGTGGGCAAGCTCGCGCACGGAATAATTATTTTTTGGGTTACCGATATTGTAGATCTGCCCGCTCGCCACGTCGTTTTCATTGGCGATAATTTTCACCAGTGCTGCAATGCCATCGTCAATATAGGTGAAGGCGCGTTTTTGCGCGCCACCATCGACTAATTTAATCGGCTCACCACGCACAATGTGGCCGAAAAATTGGGTGATCACGCGCGATGAGCCTTCCTTGGCGGTGTGAATTGAGTCAAGCCCGGCACCAATCCAATTGAACGGCCGGAACAGCGTGAAATCGAGCCCATCGCGCGCGCCGTAGGCGTAGATCACGCGATCCATGAGCTGCTTTGAGCACGAGTAAATCCAGCGCTGCTTTTCAATCGGGCCCAAGACCAGATTAGAGTTTTCCGCGTCAAACTCGGCATCACTACACATGCCGTACACCTCGGAAGTTGAGGGGAAGACAATGCGTTTTTTGTACTTCGCGCACGAGCGCACGAACGGCAGATTCGCTTCAAAATCAAGCTCGAAAACCCGCAGCGGGTCTTGCACGTAAGTCGATGGCGTGGCGATGGCGACGAGCGGTAGCACCACATCGCATTTTTTGATGTGGTATTCAATCCACTCTTTATTGATCGTGATGTCGCCTTCAAAAAAATGAAAGCGCGGGTTATCCATGAACGGCGTGAGTCGATCACTGTTCATATCCATACCGAAAATATCCCAATCGGTATTGGCCAAAATGTTTTTGGAAAGATGGTGGCCGATAAAGCCGTTCACGCCGAGGATCAAGATTTTTTTCATTGGGCAAAGTTGGTTAAATAGGGATCGTCATTTCCGCGTGCGCGGGAGTGACTTGGTTTCAATGAGTTTCATCACGTCAAGTTGCGTCACATTGGCAAGCCGAGCGGATAACGCCCGATGCCAAGGCGTGCTGCGAGCATGACTTCATTATGCGTCTGCCCATCCATTTCCGCTTCGAGAATCCGCAGCATTTTGCCATCACCCGCCAACGCAATCACGCGCTCTTCGCTGACCACGAGTATGCCGGGGTTGGTATGCGTGAAGTGCGCGGGGGCGGGGAGGGTGCGATAAATTTTTAGCGCTGCGCCATTGATGCTCGTGCTCGCACCGGGGTAGGGCGGGGCCACAGCGCGCACGAGGTTGTGGATATTCGCCGCAGAGTCGCGCCAGTCGATCACGCCGTCGTCTGGTGTGCGGCCACCGAAATAGCTACCTTGCGTGAGCTCTTGCGCGATGCCGATTGCGGTGCCATCGAGCAGCGCGGGCAGTGCGCGGTGAAGCGTGAGCTCGGCTGCGACCACGACTTTGGTGAAGACATCGCGTGCGGTGTCGTTAGGCAAAATCGGCACTGCCTGTTGGCCGAAGATCCGCCCCGCATCTGGCTTTTGAGCCATTTCGTGTAGCGTGGCACCGGTCTTTGTTTCGCCTTTAATGATGGCCCAGTTAATCGGCACGCGGCCACGATATTTGGGTAGCAACGAGCCGTGTAGGTTGTAGGCGCCGCGCGTAGCCGTCGCGAGCAGTGCGGGTGATAGCATCATTCGGTAGTAAAACGAAAAAATAAAATCGGGCCTAAGTGCGGCCATCTCGGCGATGAACTCAGGCGTGTTTGGCTCGTCCGGTGCCACCACGCGTATGCCGTGCAGGGTGGCGAGCGCGCCGACGGAGTCAAACCAGATATGTTCAGTCGGGCTATCGCGGTGCGTGACGACCAGCGCCACTTTCACACCGGCAGCGAGCAGCACGGCGAGGCCGCGCACGCCAACATTGTGATAGCCAAAAACGACCGCTGTGGTCATGCTCAATCGCGCTTTTCTTCAAGTACGGCTTCGACCAAATAGCGCGGCCGCGTGCGGACTTGATCGTAAATGCGGCCAATGTATTCGCCGAGTAGGCCGATGCCAAAGAGCGTGACCCCGATGAGAAAAAATGCGATGCCAAAAAGCGTGAATACGCCCTCAGCCTCTGGGCCCACCATGATGCGGCGCACGCCGAGGTAGCCCACAAAAATAAGCGAGGCTATCGAAATCATAAAACCGATGAGCGAAAAAAGCTGCAAGGGGGCGGTGGAAAACCCGGTCACCAAATCAAAATTTAGCTGAATGAGGCTGTAAAGCGAATACTTCGATTCGCCCGCAAAGCGCTCCTCGTGTGCGACTTCGATCTCCACCGG
>JAYVGG010000386.1:0-3809 GCA_043772475.1 Burkholderiales bacterium | reverse complement strand
ATGCTCACCCAGCCGTGCTCCGCCAAAATCGCTAATGCCGTTTTGGCGGTGGTGGCTAAGCGGAGCAGATCGGCTTCGTTCGCGGGGGCGGCGGCGAGGGCCGCGAGTAGCCTTATTTGCACCAGGCGATTTTTCGGCATCAGGCCAAGCTGCGTGCGCCCACTATCGGTAATCGCCACCATCCGCGCGGGCTTCGGCGCGGGCGCGGCTTTAGCCTGACGCAGCATCGGCGGCACCGCATTGAGCACAATCTGCCCCAGCGGCTGGTGATAATAGCGCGCACAAAAATCGAAAAGCGATAAATCGGCCGCTGAAAAAGCGGGCGTTTCGGTACACACACGGGTAATTAGCTTTAATTTTTTAAGCGGCAGCGTGCTGGTCGTCCCCACACGCACGACGAGGCCAACGAGCAAGCGATTGCCAAACGGCACCACGGCTAAGCGGCCAATGGCATCCTGCCCAACGCCGGGGGCCAGGTAATCAAAGCATTGGTCGAGCGGTAAATCGAGCGCAATCTGGGCGATGACTGAGGTAGTTTGCGAGCCTACGAGTGGCATGATTTACGCGCGTGAGAGCTAAAAGCAAGCTGTGGATAACTTTGTGCATAGCTTGGGCTTTTAGCAGCTTGCAAGCGACGTGGCGTAAGGCCGCGCCCTATTGCAGCGCAGCAAAAAAACACAAAACTCAATAAATTCAGATAATTACAGCGCATCTTTAATAAGGTTTCGTAGAAAGACCGCTAAATTGCGAGAACGAAGGTTCTGTGCATAAGCAAGCCCCAAAACACAGATATTTGAAAATAGTTGCTTGACTTAGTGAGAAAACGCTAAGCCCTACGGCTGGCTTGGTGTACCGCGTTAACGAGCGCTTCGACATGGTCGGGATTGGTGAATTGTGAGATGCCGTGGCCGAGATTGAATACGTGGCCATTGGCGTTGCCATCGGCTGCAAACTCGGCCAAAACACGCCGGGCCTCGCGGGCGATCACCTCGGGTGGGGCAAATAAAGTGAGCGGGTCTAGGTTGCCTTGCAGCGCCACTTGATGGCCGACACGTTTTTTCGCGTCCGTTAAATTCACCGTCCAATCCACCGCGAGTGCATCGGCACCCATATCCACCATCTTCTCCAGCCACAGCCCGCCCCCCTTGGTGAAAAACACGCGCGGCACCGTGCGGCCATCCGCCGTGCGGGTGAGGCCCGCCATCACCTCGCGCGCGTAGGCGAGCGAAAATTCTTGGTAAGCACCATGCGAAAGCGCACCACCCCACGTATCAAATAGCATCACGGCCTGCGCGCCTGCGGCAATTTGGGCATTCAAATACGCGATCACGGAGGCCGTATTTTTACGCAAGATCTCGTGCAGCAAATCAGGGCGCTGGAACATGAGTGTTTTGGTGAGCCGAAAATCGTCCGAACCGCCACCCTCGATCATGTAACAGGCCAGCGTAAAGGGGCTACCGGAAAAACCGATCAACGGCACCCGGCCATCGAGCGCGCCACGGATCTGCGTAACCGCATCCGTCACATAGCGCAATGCCCCAAGATCGGCCACAGACAAGCGTTTCACGTCATCTTCGGTGCGTAGCGGGCGCTCAAATTTCGGGCCTTCACCTTCGACAAAATAAAGCCCCAAGCCCATCGCATCGGGGATGGTGAGAATGTCTGAAAACAAAATGGCGGCATCGAGCGGGAAGCGATCCAGCGGTTGCAGTGTGACCTCGGTGCAGTAGTCGGGGCTTTTTGCGAGGCCTAAAAAACTACCGGCGCGTTTGCGCGTCGCGTTGTACTCAGGCAGGTAGCGCCCGGCTTGGCGCATGATCCAGATCGGGGTGTAGGGCGTGGGCTCGCGCAGGAGGGCGCGGAGGAAAACATCGTTTTTGAGTGGGGACATGAGCAAGGTAGGTGCGAAAGTTAAGCGGCATTATCGCACTCGCTCAAGGAAATCGCTCTCGGGTACGGCGATGCAAACTATCGTTGCGCCAGTCCCAAAAATCCATCGTTCCCGCGAAGAGCCTGCCCCGGTATGCCTTAGGCCGGGGCGGGAATCCAGTGGCTTACGTGGCGAACCACCCAACGCATGAAAATGACGTGTTGCAGGATGCCGCCGTCGCTCACCCATAAATCCCCGATTGATGTAACATGTCTTACTATCGTCTTACTTAATAATTTAAGGCATCAAAATGGAAACAACCCGGCTCTCCAGCAAAGGCCAAATAATCTTGCCTGCCGCCATCCGCACCGCCAAGCAGTGGCAGCCGGGCATCGAGTTCTTAGTCGAAAATACCGCCGAAGGCGTGCTGCTTCGCCCACTCAAAACCGTTCCCGTGACGACACTTGATGAAGTCGCAGGCTGCCTAAACTACAAAGGCAAGCCCCACACCCTCGCAGAAATGGATGCCGCCATCACCGCAGAAATAAAGGTGCGCCATGCACGCCGTTGATACCAATGTGTTGGTTAGGCTACTCACCGAGGACGACATCGAACAAACCAAACGCGCAAAAGCGTTATTCAAAAAAGTTGCCGTCTTTGTCCCCAAGACCGTGATGCTGGAAACCGAATGGGTGCTGCGGCGGCTCTACCGTTTTGATTCGCAATCCGTCGTGGGTGCGTTTCGTAAACTTACCGGGTTGCCCAACGTCGAAATCGAAGACCCATTGGCGGTAACCGCAGCACTCGGCTACTGCGAGGCGGGCATGGATTTCGCTGACGCGCTCCATCTCGCGTCGAGCGCGGCCTGCGAAAAGTTTGCGACCTTCGATGCGGGGATAAAAAAATCGGCAGGTGCTGATAGCCGGGGCAAAATTTTGGTGCTGTAAGTAGCGCGGTTGGGCAAGTTTCATCTGCCCAACTTCAACATGCCATTGAATGCCTCGCTAGGCCAACAATAAAACTGTTTACCCAGCCTACGCGGGCGGGAATCGCAGTTGCGAAAATTGCCTTCCCGCTTGCACCGCTTGGCGCTCGATGGTGGCAGCGCTTTCGATCCAGCCTTTGCCTTCTAAAAATAATAAAAACGCGCGGGTGCTGACTTTTTGGCAACTCGCTGGCACAAAAAAACTATTGCGCGCAATCGCGTGGTCTTCAAATAGTAGGACTGCACGCTGCGGGGGATTTTGCAGTGCGAATTGATTCAACGTTTCTTGGATTGCCTGCTCACCCAAGTGGGCTTTGCGGGCTCTCGCCTTTACGTGGGCGCGACAGGTTTTAGTGGCAATGATCTGCACCCTGTGCGCGTCCGCCCACGCATGAATCTTCGCACTCGTTGGCGTTTGGTTGCGCGTCACTTCATGCAAAACCATGTCCACGATAGCCACGCGCCAGCCAGCCTTAAACAACAGATCGAGCGCATCGGCATAGGCGAACGTGATAAGCGGCCCGGCGTCGGGTAGCAGGGTGATGTGATGCGCGGATTGCGGCATCGCTTAACTGGTCGGCAGCGATTGGAGCGCATTCACCATTTCGCCCGTCACCGCGTCATCCAAGCGTGGCATCGGCAAATGCGCCTCGGCCATCAGCAAAAATAAATCCTCGAAAGAATCAATACCAAGCTTCGCCATCGCTGCTTCGGCATCACACTTGCCAAGTGAAAAAGCGAGCAGATTTGGGTAATTTTGGTTGCCACTTTTTTGCGCGGCATCAAAAGTCTCCACCAAATAGCGCAGCTCGGCGTTAAAGAGCGCGTTAATCGACGTATCGTTTTGCGCGGCGATCACCTTCGCGCGGCGCAGCAAGGTGCGATCAACGGCACCAGTGAAATTGACGTTGGAGGTTGGCATGGGAGCCTCGGGAGCATGGTGGAGTTGGAGAT